>DATLOP010000023.1:0-16601 GCA_035536255.1 Solirubrobacteraceae bacterium | reverse complement strand
ACCCCCGGCACGAGGACGCGCTCCGCCGTGCCCTGACGCACGTCCACGCGGCGAGCGAGGGCCTTGCGTCCGCTCTCGCCGAGGACTTCATCGGCATCGACCTGCGTGCGGCCCTCGACGCGCTCGGCGAGGACCCGGATGTGCTCCGGCGTGGTGCCGCAGCAACCGCCCACGATCCCAACCCCGTAGCGCTCCACGAACTCGCCCAGCACGGCGGCCAGCGGCTCCGGCTCCTCGGGGAAGATCGTCTCGCCCTCGGGCCCCTGGAGCGGCAGGCCGGCGTTGGGGATGCAGTGGACGGGCAGGGGGGAGTGCTCGCCCAGGTAGCGGATGGCGTCGCGCATGTCCTCGGGGCCGGTGGAGCAGTTCAGTCCGATGACGTCGACGCGCAGCGCGCTCAGCGTGGTGAGCACCGACTGGATGTCGGTCCCCAGCAGCATCTTGCCGCCGTTGGGGAGCAGGGAGACCGACGTCTGGATCGGGACCGTCCGGCCGGCGACCTTGAACGCCTCGCGCGCGCCGAAGATCGCGGCCTTGACCTCCAGGATGTCCTGGGCCGTCTCGACGATGATCAGGTCGGCGCCGCCCTCGACCAGGCCCTGCGCCTGCTCGGTGAACGTCTCGACCAGCTCGCGGAAGGTGATCCTCCCCAGGGTGGGGTCGTCGGAGGCGGGGAGGTGGCCGGTGGGGCCGATCGAGCCCGCGACGAAGCGCGAGTCGCCGGCCGCGCGGCGCGCGATCTCCGCGGCGCGGCGGTTGATCTCGACGGTGTGCTCGCCCAGGCCCCACTCCTCGAGCTTCAGGCGCGAGCCCTGGAAGGTGTCGGTCTCGACGACCTGGGCTCCGGCGTCGAGCATGGAGGCGTGGACGCCCTCGATCACGTCGGGGCGGTTGAGGACCAGCGCCTCGTGGCAGCGGCCCTGCAGGCCGCCGTAGTCCTCGCTCGTCAGCTCGAACTGCTCGAGGGTCGCGCCCATGCCGCCGTCGAAGACGACGACGCGCTCGCGCACGGCGGCCAGGAAGTCACGCTCGGCCATCCGGCGATGCTAGCACCAACCTTGACACACCTGTGTCAGGGTCTGGGCGGTGCGTCACAAGGTTGCAATGCCGCACGTTGTTCGCCCAGAGTGGGTCGACACGCGGTCTTGCGGCGCTGGGTTCAGCGGGCCTCAGGGTGCCTCGCGGCATCCGTCCTCGTGGCCGCGACGGGGTGGCCGCGGGCCCCGCGTGCCGACGCCACCGGCCATGCCGCCATCAACCGCGTCTTCGTCGTCGCCGGAAACAGCTTCCGCCCCCACACTCGCGGTGACGGCGGGCCCGCGACCGAGGCCGGCTTTGAGCACCCCGTCGCCGTGGCTGCGCTCGCCTCGGGGGGGGTTTTGATCGTCGACGCTGCGAGCCGTCGGGTCCGCCTCGTCGATCCCCAGGGGTTCATCTCAACGCTCGCTGGAACCGGCGCTCGCGGGTCCACCGGCGACGGCGGACCTGCGCGGCGCGCGCTGCTCGAACGTCCCCAGGACGCGATCGCGACCCCGGACGGTGCGATCCTCATCGCCGACGCCGCTGCGCACCGCGTACGGCGCATCGACCCGGACGGCACCATCTCGACGTTCGCCGGGACCGGGCAGCCCGGGTTCTCGGTCGACGGGACGCCGGCAACCGCGGCTCGGCTGACCTCTCCCCGCCAGCTGGCACGTGCGCCGACCGGTGAGATCCTCGTCATAGAAGGGGGCCGGGTGCGTGCGGTGGAACCGAGCGGGACGCTGCGTACGGTCGCCGGAGGCGGGGGGATGGCGCCTGCCGAGGGGCTGCACGCGCTGAACGCGAAGCTTTCGCCCGCCGCCGTGACGACCCTTCCCGGCGGGGACCTCGGACTGTCGGACCCCCCGAGCCACCGCGTTTGGCGCGTGCGGGACGACGGAACGCTCGCGGTCCTGGCGGGCCGGGGCGAGGACACGGACGACAACACCGTGCCGTTCGGGAACGGCGGCCCAGCCCGGGACGCCCTCGTGTCGTCGCCCGACGCTCTCCTGGCCCTGCCGGACGGCGATCTTCTGGTCGCGGACGGCGGAGAACTGCGGCGGGTCACCGCGGACGGGACGATCCTTCACGTCGCCGGGGCGCACGGGCTCAGCGCGTGGAGTCCGTTCGCGGAACCGATCCACCGTGCGCCATTCGCCTCGTACTACGACATGTCCCAAACGGCAGACGGCGTCCTGATCGCGGACGCGCGCAACAACCGGATCCGGTTCTGGGCGAGGGCCGAACCGACGTCGCGGCTGCTCATCGCGCCCACCGGACCGATGATGCTCGGCGAGCCGACTCGCCGGCTGGCTGCGGGTTTCCTGTTGAGCCGTAACGCTCGCGTCGACGTAGAGGCGCGCTTGGCGGGCGGTGGGGTCGTGAGCCTTCGAAGGCACGGGACCCCGGGCGGCAACAAGCTCGCGATCCGAATCCCGGGAAAGGCGCCGGTGTGCCGGCTCCGCGTCGCCGCGAGGTCTGCCGACGGGCAGGTGGCGACCCTGCTGCGGACCGCCTTTCCCGACCGGCCGCAATGGGGCAGCGGCGGTGGCCCCCCGTATCAACCGCTCCCTCTTCCCGCTCCCGCCTACCTCAACTATGCGGTGGAAAGCGGCGCCCACCACGCGGAGATCTGGATCGCCCCGGACGGAAACGCGACGCTGGCGGACGCCTCGAAAAACCCCCTGCGGCCGACCCTCCATTTCACAAGGCTCGAGCCGGGCGAGCTTCGACGGCTCCGCCACGCGGTGAGCGGCCTCTCAGCGTACGACATCGATGCGAACCCAGACATGCGAACACGCGACGGCGACGACCACCGGGTCTCCCTGCGAGACGGCGGGTTCGCGGCGCTCACCCCCGAGCTCTACTCGATGGTGGTTCCCGGCGCCCACTGCCTCGGCGTGCGGGAGTTCCCATTCGCGACTCGCCGTCAGTGGCGGCTGGTACACCAGCTCGAGGGGCTCGTCGACCGCAAGCTCGGCGCCGCGCGAAACAGGCCAGGGAGGCGCTGAATCGTGAACCTTGGCCTCGCGGTGACGGCGGCCTGCGCCTGGTGCGCGGGCGGACCGTTCGGCGCACCCGCCGATGACCGGATCTACACGCTCGCCGGAAGTCGGGACGTGAGGCTCCCCGTCCGCGCGGCCGAGCCGGAGGGGGCCCGGGCGACGGAGGTCGAACTGTTCAGCGGGCTCCGGGTCGCCGCGGCGCCGGACGGGGACGTGGCGGTACTGGAGGGGGAAGAGGCCCGAGTGCGCCGCCTGGGTCGCGACGGACGCGTGCACACCGTGGCGGGACGTTTTCCGCGGGGTTCGCGCCACCGGCGACCGGCCGACGACTTCGAGTTTCCGGACGGCGTGCCGGCCGCCGGGCGGTACCTGGGGTCGGTGGTCGACGTGGAGGCGATCGGCGGCGGCGAGTTCCTGATCCTGGTGAGCGGCCCGTGCAAGGTCCGGCGGGTCGCGCCGGACGGGACCGTGAGGTCCATCGCGGGCACCGGCCGATGCGCCCACTACGGCGACGGCGGGCCCGCGAGCCGGGCGGGTCTCGGGTACGGGCGCGCGCTGGCGCGCGCGCCCGACGGGACCCTTTACGTCGCCGAGGCCCGGCGCGTTCGACGCATCGGCCCGGGTGGAACCGTCACCACGGTGGCCGGAACCGGCATGCACGGGTTCGCCGGCGACGGAGGCCCGGCCCGTAGAGCCCGGTTTCGCTCGATCGGGGGGATCGACGTGTCGCCCGACGGGACGCTTCTGATCGCGGACACGAGCAACCACCGCATACGCCGTGTCTCGCGGACCGGGCGGATAGACACTGTCGCCGGGTCGGCGCGCGGCTTTCGAGGTGACGGCGGCCCCGCCGTCCGGGCGCGTCTCGACCGTCCGGCCGCCGTGGCCGCACTGCCGCGAGGGGAACTCGCGATCGCGGACACCGAGAACCACCGCATTCGGCTCGTGGACCGGTCCGGTCGCATTCACACGCTGGCGGGCTCAGGGGTCCCCGGGGGCCGCGGGGACGGCGGACCCGCGTTGCGCGCCTGGATGCGCGAGCCCACCGACCTCGATGCAGCGCCCAACGGGGACCTGGTCGTCGGCGAGCCGCTGAACCGCGTAGTGCGCCTGATCGACCGGGGCCGGGGGACGGCGTTGGCAGTCGCGATCGTCGAGGGTCGGGTGCGCGCCGCCGAGGGTCGGGTGTCTGTCACATTCGCGCTGACCCGACGCGCGTCGGTCGTCGCCTCCATCGTCGGAACTCGCCACCGCGAGCGGACGACTGGCCATAGCGGGCGCAATCGCGTGTCGCTGCCGGCGGTGCTACCCCGAGGTGAGTACCGGGTCCGTCTGGTGGCGCGCAGCGGCGCCTCTGAGGCCGCCGCGTCGGTGCGGCTGGGCGTCGGCTCGCCGGCCGGCGCGCTGGACGAGCTCCGGGGCAGCTTCGGGGCGGTCCGGCTCGGCGGGCCCGAGCGGGCGGTGTCGCGATCGGGCGGAGGCGTCTTCGAGGGGCCGCCCTGGTTCGAGCCGGACGATCCGCTGGCGCCCCCCTACCGCTCTGTCGTGACGCGTCCTCGGACGGGTGCTCGGTACGTCTCGCTCCGCACCCGAGGTGCGACCTACATCGCCTACGAACGCAAGGTCCGCGCCTTCCTGATCCGAGGTGAGGTGCGGACGAGCGCCGACGTCGCGACGGGGGATCCGCTGGACGTCGCGCGCGCCGAGTACGGCCCCAATCTGCGCTGTGGAGCGCGGGCCGCCGGGCCGTACGACATCGAGCCGGCGTGCGCGGGTCGACTCGCTCCCAACCGCCACATCTGGTTCGCCGGCGACCCCATCAGGGCTATTGGGTTAGGCCTCCGTGCGTTCGAATGGCCTCCGCGGGCGCACTGAGTGGCTGCGCCACCTCGGCGGCCTCCTCGCGGCGAACCGCTCGCGCCAGGGCCAGAACCGACGCGTTGAGACGGATGGACCTCGGCCGGAACCGCCGGTCGGGAGGCGCTCCGGACAGAATCGACCCGAGGTGCACACCAGACGGCCGCGCCGCCCGCCGAGCGGGCGGGTGGCCGTGGTCCTACTGCCGGGTTCTCGCCTCTGGCGAAACCCGGGCCAGGGACCACGGACAGGACCCGCCCGCCACGGCGTCCGCGCCCCCGCGCCAACAAACCCTCAGCGCGGCAGCCGCGGGGCGATGATCCGGTGGGCCTTCAGGCCCAGCCCCAGGCGCTCGCGGTCCTCGGAGAGCATGGGGTCCAGCCCGGTCAGCTCGCGCACGCGCTCCAGGCGGTAGGCCACCGTGTGGCGGTGGGCGTAGATCGCCGCCGCGGTCGCGTTCATGTTGCAGTTCTGCCCGAGGTAGGCCTCCAGCGTCCCGGCCAGGTCGGTGGCGTACTGGTCGTCGTAGCGCACGACCGGCGCGATCGTGTCCTCGTAGAAGGAGCGCACCTCCTCCGGGTGCGAGGCCAGCACGCGGAACAGCAGGCGGTAGGTCCCCTGGCCGATGTCCTCGGCAATCGGGCCGTCGGAGCGGCGCAGGACCTCGAGCACCAGCTCGGCCTCCTGGACGCCGCGGTGCAGCTCGGCCGCGTCGGCGTAGAACGACGACAGGCCCACGGTCCCGTGGCGCTGCAGGCGGGCGGCCAGCTTGCGCGCGGCCTCGACCGTCTGCTCGGGCGAGCGCTCGGGCCCGGCCGGCAACAGCCCGTACACGCGGTCGTCGACGGGCTGGGCCAGGGCGCCGGGGTACTCGCCGGCCACCGTCGCGACGACGTGGCGCGGGCGCTCGGTGTGCAGCTCGGCGCACAGCACGACAGCGCCGTGGTCCAGGTCGCAGCCCAGACGGCGCGCGCGGCGCGAGATCTCGGCGGGATCGAGCTCAGGGCGAGAGCGCAGCTCCTCGAGCAGCGACCCGCGCAGGTTCTGCTCGACCTCGTGGCGCGCCTCCTCCACGGCCACCTCGGTCAGCGAGGCCACCGCGGCCAGGTGCAGGAACTCCGCGGCGTGGGGGTCGGCCGGCTCGCGCCCGGCCAGCAGGACGGCCGCGCCCAGCACCTCGTCGCCCGCGGCGATCGCCACCTCGGCGGCCACGACGTCGGGCACCCGGGTCGGACGGTCGCCCATCCGGTCGGTCACGTAGCGGCCCACCTCGTCCAGCGCGCCCGGCGCCGGTGCGCCGCCGGCCGCCCGCACGCCCAGCCGGGGCACGACCAGGGCCACGGGCGCGCCCGCGGCCTGCGCGGCCAGCTCGGCCACCCGGTCCAGCCCGTCGCCACCCAGCACGGCGTCCACCATCTCCAGGTGGACGCCGCGCAGGCGGCCGACGAGCGGGGGAGCGTCCCCGACTGGCGAATCGCCGCCGGGGGCGGCGGGCCCAGTGGCCCGCCGCCCCGTGGCGTCGACCATCTCCGGCCGTGGCGTCACGCCGGGGCGTTGGCCGTGTCGGGATGGGCCTGGAGCGTCTCCTCGCCGGACTCGCCGGTCCGGATCCGGTACGCCTCCTCCACGGGGAGGACGAACACCTTGCCGTCCCCGACCGAGCCGGTGCGGGCGTGGCGCAGGATCGTGTCGACGATCGTCGCCACGTCCTTGCCCTCCACCACGCACTCGATCTTCACCTTGGGACGCAGGTAGTTCGTGAGCTCCGCGCCCCGGTAGTGCTCGGTGATCCCCTTCTGCCGCCCCGAGCCCTTCACCTCCGTGATGGAGAGCGAGGGAAACCCGAGGCCGAGCAGCTCGTTGCGGATCGGCTCGAACGCCTCGTGGCGGATGTATGCGACGACCATCTTCATGCCGGCACCTCCTGGGTGCTCGTGGTGGGGGCCCCGGGAGCGGGCGTTGCCGCACTGGGAGCGAAGCCGCCCAACTCGGCAGCCGGGATGAACTGCTCGGGATACCCGTACATGCCGTGCTCGGTGATGTCGAGCCCGGCCTCCTCGACCTCGTCGTCGACGCGCAGCCCGATGGTCGCCTTGATGATCGAGAACGTGATCATCGACAGCGTGAACACCGCGACGAACGTCAGGCCCACGCCGGCCGCCTGGACGCCGAGCTGCTCGAACGACCCCGTGTACACCAGGCCGCCCTCGCCGATCCCGATGCCCTCGGCCAGCCGCGGCGAGGCGAACAGGCCGCACGACAGCGTGCCCCAGATGCCCGCCAGGCCGTGCGCGGACAGCGCGCCGACCGGGTCGTCGAGGCGCTTCTCGATGGCCAGCACGCCGGCCACCACGATGAACCCGGCCACCAGGCCGATCAGCGGCGCGGCCCAGAACTCCACGTAGCCGGAGGGGGCCGTGATGCCGACCAGGCCGGCGATCGCGCCGTTGCCGCACATGCCCACGTCCAGCTTCTTGTGCAGCAGCGAGATCAGGATCGAGGCGCCGATGACGCCGCCCGCCGCGCCCAGGTTGGTGACGGCGATGACCTCGGCGAACGAGTTGCCCTCGGTCCCGAGCGTCGACCCGCCGTTGAACCCGAACCAGCCCAGCCACAGGATGAGCACGCCGAGGCCGAACAGCGGCATCGAGTGCCCGGGGATGGCCCGGGGCTTGCCGTCGGGGCCGTACTTGCCCCGCCGCGGGCCGAGCAGCAGCAGCGCCGCGAAGGCCGCCGTCGCACCGGTGAGGTGCACCACGGAGGACCCGGCGAAGTCCTGCACGCCGCCGCCGATCTCCGCGAACAGACCGCCGCCGAAGCCCCAGTGGGCGATCAGCGGGTAGATCAGGCCGGCGAAGACGACCGCGAACGGGATGTAGGCCGCGAACTTGATCCGCTCCAGCGTCGAGCCCCACACGATGGCCAGCGACACCGCGCAGAACATGAACTGGAAGACGAAGAACGCCGCCTGGGCGCCGTCCGCGTTCTCGCCCGCCACGCCGCGGCCGAACTGGAACAGGAAGCCGGTGTCGCCGGCCAGCCAGCCCGCGCCGCCGAACGCCACGGCGAAGCCCACGCCCCACCAGACGATCGAGGCGATCGAGAAGTTCATGAGGATCTTGGCGATCCCCATGCCCGCGTTCTTGGCGCGGGAGAAGCCGATCTCCAGGAACGCGAAGCCGGCCTGCATGAAGAAGACGAGCACGGTGGCCACCAGGATCCAGGTGACGTCGAGCTCGCCCGCGACGCTCTCCAGCGAGCGCTCCTGGGCGAGGGCGGAGCCGGGCACGAGCAGTGATGCCACCACCGCGGCCGGGACCGCCCTCCATAGTCCGTTCCTGCGCATACGTCCTCCTAGTCGGGGGTTCGCGATGCAGTCTGGGAGCGCGCGGACCGGCGAGCCTTGTACGGGTGTCGAAAGATCCCGGGAAGGTTTTCGCCAGGTGGTCGATGGCCGCGCGGGCACAAAGTCCTTAGGCTGCGCGCATGCCCAGAACCCAGAACGTGCTCGCCGCCCAGTGGAGCCCCAACGGGGAGGCTCTCGGCCCGCTCGACCTAACCATCCCCGCCAACCAGGTCTTCGGCCTCAACGTCTTCTCGCCGGCCGTCCAGCGCCAGCGGCTGCCCAAGGCCGTCTACCAGCGCCTCCAGGCCACCCTGGCCCGGGGCGAGGCCCTCGACACCTCCCTGGCCGACCAGATCGCCGCCGCCATGAAGGACTGGGCGATGGAGAAGGGCGCCACCCACTTCACGCACTGGTTCCAGCCGCTGACCGGCTCGACGGCCGAGAAGCACGACTCCTTCTACGCCCCCCCGGGCGAGGGGACGGCGATCGCCGACTTCTCCGGCAAGGAGCTGATCCAGGGCGAGCCGGACGCCTCGTCGTTCCCGACGGGCGGGATCCGCGCCACCTTCGAGGCCCGCGGCTACACGGCCTGGGACCCGACGTCGCCCGCCTTCATCCTGGAGAACCCCAACGGGGCGGTGCTGTGCATCCCCACGGCCTTCGCGTCGTGGACGGGCGAGGCGCTGGACAACAAGATCCCGCTGCTGCGCTCGATGGACGCGCTGTCGAAGTCGGCTGTGCGGGCGCTGCGGCTGTTCGGCGACGGGTCGGCCGGCCGGGTCTTCACCACCGTGGGGCCCGAGCAGGAGTACTTCCTGATCGACGAGCAGTACTACTTCGAGCGCCCCGACCTGATCAACACGGGCCGCACGCTCTTCGGCGCCAAGCCGCCCAAGGGGCACGAGCTCGACGACCACTACTTCGGGTCGATCCCCGAGCGGATCCTGGCCTGCATGCTCGACGTGGAGCGCGAGCTGGCCAAGCTCGGGGTGCCGATCAAGACCCGGCACAACGAGGTCGCGCCCAACCAGTACGAGGTGGCGCCGGTGTTCGAGAACTCGAACACGGGCTGCGACCACCAGCAGATCGTCATGCAGGTGCTCCAGCGCGTGGCCCGGCGCTACGGCCTCGTGGCCCTGCTGCACGAGAAGCCCTTCGCCGGCGTCAACGGGTCGGGCAAGCACAACAACTGGTCGATGGGCACCGACTCCGGGGACAACCTGCTGGAGCCGGGCGAGACGCCGGAGGAGAACCTGCAGTTCCTGTTCTTCTGCACGGCGGTCGTGCGGGCGGTCCACGAGCACCAGGCCCTGCTGCGGGCCTCGATCGCCTCGGCGGGGCAGGACCACCGCCTGGGCGCCAACGAGGCGCCGCCGGCGATCATCTCGATCTTCCTCGGCGCCGAGCTGCTGAAGGTGTTCGAGGCGATCGAGTCCGGCTCCGGCGGCGGGGGGACCGACAAGGGGTTCCTCGGCCTCGGGACCGAGGTGCTCCCGCCGCTGCCCATGCACGGCGGCGACCGCAACCGGACCTCGCCGTTCGCCTTCACCGGGAACAAGTTCGAGTTCCGGGCGCTGGGCAGCGCGCAGTCGCTGTCGCTGCCCAACACGGTGCTGAACACGATCGTGGCGGAGTCGCTCGACGCGCTTTCGGCTGATCTCGAAAAGGCCATCGAGGGGGGCCAGTCGCTGGAGGAGGCTGTGCCGGCGATCGTTCGGGATGCGTGGGTGGCGAACAAGGCCGTCGTCTTCGAGGGCGACAACTACTCGGAGGAGTGGCACGCGGAGGCCGAGGCGCGGGGCCTGGCCAACCTTCGCACCACGCCGGACGCGCTGCCGTGGCTGGTCGAGGACTCCACGGTGCGCGTGTTCTCCGACTACGGCGTCCTCTCGGAGCGCGAATTGGAGTCGCGCTACGAGGTCCAGGTCGAGCAGTACGTCGTCAAGGTCAACATCGAGGCCGAGACCGCGGCCTCGATCGCCCGGACGATGCTGCTGCCGGCCGCCGTCCGCCACCTCTCGACGCTCCGAGCTGCCGGCGTCAACGACCTCATCGAGGAATGTGAGGGGTTGGTGGCGGAGTTCGTGGGGGCGATCCGCGCCCTCGACGCGGCCAACGTGCGCCACGAGGGCGAGGAGGGCTCGATCGAGCACGCGCAGTACATGCGCGACACGGTCCTGCCGGCGATGGACGACGTCCGGACCGTGGCCGACCGCCTCGAGAAGGTCGTGGCCGACGACCTCTGGCCGCTCCCCAAGTACGAGGAGATGCTGTTCATCAAGTAGGGCGTCTGTTTCGGGACGAACGCATGTAGTTCCGACCACCCCCGAGCACGACGCTCCGGGGGTGGTCAGCTTCGACGAACCACCGGTTCGCAGAAAGGGCCCACCCCCGGCGGAGGGCGGCTGTCTCGATGCGTCGCTGGCCGAGCTGGCGGCGCGGCAGCATGGGGTCGTGTCGCTGGCGCAGCTGCGGGCGCTGGGGCTGAGCGCGCGGGGGGTGCAGAAGCGGGCCGCGGCGGGCCGACTCCACCGCCTGCACCGCGGTGTCTATGCCGTTGGCCATCCGAAGGTGACGCTCGACGGTCGGCGGCTCGCGGCGGTGATGGCCGCCGGGCCCAAGGCGGCGCTGAGCCACCGCAGCGCCGCCGCGGTCTGGGGCATCCGGCGCGGACCGGAGACCCGGATCGAGTTGACCACGTCCGACCGCGGGCGCAAACCGCCGGCCGGAACCAGGCTCCACCGCGTCCGCACCCCCCTCGATGCGGCCGTTGCGAGCCACAACGCGATCCCGGTCACCACCGTCGCCCGCACCCTCCTCGACCTCGCCGACGTCCTGACCGGCCAGGCGCTCGCGCGCGCGGTCCACGAGGCCGAACGCCGGCGCATCCTCGACATGCGCGAACTGGAGGCGACGCTCACGGAGGCGAAAGGCCGCCGAGGGCGGCGAAAGCTCACCGCCGCGCTGGCGACCCGCGACCAAGGGCCGACGCGCAGCGTCCTCGAAGAGCGGTTCGCCGACCTCGTCGCCCGGTCCGACCTTCCGTCACCGCGCCGAAACGTTCACCTCCACACGCGCGACCGGCTCATCGAGGTCGACAACCTGTGGGCCGGCGAGAAGCTCGTCGTCGAGCTCGACGGCGCCGCGGCCCACCGCACCGCGCGGGCGTTCCACGAGGATCGCGCCCGCGACCTCGCCCTGACCGCCGAGGGCTACGCCGTCGTCCGCCTCACCTGGCGGAACATCACCGAACAACCCGAAGGGGTGATGGAGGAGCTTCGCAGCCTTCTGCGGGCCCGCGCCGCGCTCAGCGCATGGCCTCCTCGGAGCGCATCCTGAAGGCCGGCAGTGTCCCGATGCCGCCCCACATGTACAGGCGCAGACCGTCGAACGAGATGACCAGGTCGCGGTCGTGGGTCTCGAACTTGCCGATCAGCAGCTGCTTGAGCGGCTTGTGGCGCGGGCTCGAGGCGCCGTTGCGCAGGTTGATCAGCTCTCCGCGCCCGTCCAGGCTCCAGCGCCACTTCTGCCCGTCGGAGACCGCGATGTCGCTGCGGCCGTCGCCGCCGAAGTCGCCGGCCACCGCGCGGTCGAAGTTGCTCGTGAGCCGGCGGTTCATCCGGGCCCACGGCGAGGTGGCGGCGCTGGAGTACGCCCAGCCGTCGCCGTTGATGCCGACGACGTCGGTCCCGCGCACGGCGTCGAACTCGCCGAACAGCAGCTGGGCGATCGACTTGCTGGAGGAGCCCACCTCCCGCCACTGGCGCGTCGCGCCGTACCAGACGTGCCACTGGTCACGCCGCGTGTAGAAGATGTCGGTCTTCGAGTCGCCGTCGAAGTCGCCGAAGCGCAGCTCCCGGATCCCCACGGGCGTGCCGGTCAGCGGGAGCAGCGCCCCGCGCCCGCTCTTCACGTAGCCCACGCGTCCGCCGCCGTCGCGCCACAGGACGTCGGTGACCCCGTCGTTGTCCACGTCGGCGAGCCCGAGCTCGTGGATGCGCTTGTTCGAAGGGCGCAGGTACTGCCACTCGCGCACCCCCGCGCGCGAGTAGAACCAGGCGGTGCCGTTGGCCAGGAACACGTCGTCGCGCCCGTCGCCGTCGAAGTCGCCGGCGGCGATCTCCGTCGAGTAGTCGACGTCGAAGCGGTTGCCGGCGGCGTGGAAGTTGAAGTCGTCGTGGTCCTCGCCGATGCCGGTGGAGTACTTCGAGTCCTTCAGCGAGACCGCCTCGTCGAGGTCGTCGTGCACGGCCACGTTGCCGTTGAAGTACGCGCCGATGAGCGTCTTGCCGCGCAGCATCAAGGCCGGGCGCGTCTTGAGGCACGTGACGAAGCAGCTGTACTCCTGCTCGCCGCGGATCGTGTTGAACGAGATCTCGAAGCGGTACCCGGCGGAGCCGCCGTAGCCGCTGACCGGCTCGCCGTGCATGTCGAAGTGCTGGTTCCAGTACCCGGACTGCTTGACCCCGCCCTGGAGGACGTAGTTGTGCCGGGCGATGTAGCCGCTGTACGCGCGCCCGGTGCCGGCCACGGCGTGGCGGTTGGTGTCGAACACGTTGCCCTCGATGTGGCCGTACGCGCCGCCGGCCACCACCACCCCGTAGCCGCCGCCGTCCATCGTGTTGTGGTGCATGTAGTTGTTCTCGATCCGCACCAGGCCGGCGTCGCTGGGCAGCAGCCGGGCCCAGCTGCGGTCGTAGTCCGCGCGCATCGCGTTGCCGTGGATCCCGGTCAGGCTGACGCCGGCGTGCGACCATCCCTCGAACTCGTTGTCGGCGATGAGGATGTTGCGGCCCTGCTTGGTCTCGGGGTCCTCGGCGACGGTGAGGGCGTCGACGAACTCGGCGTCCGTGCTGTTCTGGTTGTAGGGCTTGCGGCCGTCGAAGTGGATGCCCCGGACCGAGACGTTGTTGCCGACGATGGCGAACGTCGTGCGCTTCACCGAGGTGTCCTCGGAGTACACGGTGGGGCGGCTGGCCAGGAAGCCGCGCTCGCCGACCAGCTGCACGTTGGACCGGATGGGGATCGCCCGCTCGTAGGCGGGGACGGCGCGCCCGTGGTAGTCGGTGAGGCGGTGCTCCGGGCGCGGGCACGGGCCGTCGATCCTCCAGTTCGCGGTCTGGGGGACGACGATCGTCCCCTGGAAGCCCGAGCACAGCGCGTCGATCAGCTTCTCCGGGGTGTCCGGCCGCACCGTCGGGGTCTGGGTGCCGGGGTCGTTGCCCACGGTGTTCCCCG
Organism: Solirubrobacteraceae bacterium; assembly: GCA_035536255.1. Taxonomy (GTDB): domain Bacteria; phylum Actinomycetota; class Thermoleophilia; order Solirubrobacterales; family Solirubrobacteraceae; genus AC-38. The sequence goes on along the minus strand of DATLOP010000023.1, from coordinate 3,134 downwards.
TGGTCGGCGGCGTCTGCGCCACCGCTCCCGCCGTCGCGGCGCACGCCAGGGCGACCCCCGCCAGACCGCCGACCGTCCTCGACCCGCCAAGCCTCACGGCACGACCGTACCGGAGTCATTCGCCGCGCCGGATCTTTATTTTCGGCGCCTCAGCGCGTCTCGGTGGTGACGACCTTGCCGTCGTCGTCCACCCGCGCGTCGGCCGGCTTGCCGGAGATGTCGATCGTGAACGCGCCGACCGGGCGGCCGCCGCCACCGGACAGGACGGCCTTGGCCTTGCCGTCCAGCCCCGCCGCGACCTCGTAGCGAATCGAGTGCACGCCGGGCTTGACCGCCGTGACCCGCCAGCGGAACGTCTTCTCCTCGCCCGGGCGCAGCCGGCCCAGCGACCACGTGTTCGTGTACGCCGTGACGCCGCCGCGCGGGCCCTCGTCAAGGATCCACACCGGCCGCGACGGGTCGGCCAGCCCGGCCTGCTGGCTGGCCTCGGCGAACGCCTGGGCGTTGCCGGAGGTCGTCGCCTCGCCGGACTTGGCGCCGGAGCGGATCGTCGTGGCCAGGTTGGGGATCACCTTGTCGCCCGCGTTGCGGACGGTGATCTCGAAGACCGCGTTGTCGGCCAGGCGCTGCTTGGCCGGGAAGGTGGCGCGCACCACGTCGACCGGATAGGTCCCGGCCGGCTCGTCGGCGTCCTGCGCCTTCTCGCCCCCGCAGCCCGAGGCTGCGGCGACCCCGAAAGCGGCGACCGCCACCACACACGCAACGCGACCCCTCATACCCGGCGCGACATTACCACGGGGTCGCGGACCGGCATGTCGGTTGCCGTTTGGCATTGCCCCAGGCGTTCGCATACGCTTCACGCGCGGGATGCCGTGGGAGCGGCGCCCCGCGTGGCCGCCACACACGAGGACCTGGAGAGAGATGGTTCGCAGCATCGCCGATCGAGCGTTTCTTCCCACGAAGAACCTGCTCGAAGAGGTGGGGGACATGATGATCCTCACGGGCAAGACGATCGTGTCTGCCCTGCGTCCGCCGTATCCCTACGGCGGGGAGTTCGTCAGCCAGTTCCTCTTCGCGCTGAAGCTGTGCTGGTTCCCGCTGCTGGTCTCGACCGTGGCGTTCGGCTACGGCGCCCCGGGCCTGCAGGCGGCCAACTTCCTCGTGCTGTTCGGCGCGCTGGACCGCCTGGGCGGGTTCTTCGTGCTGGCGAGCATCCGCGAGTTCGCCCCGTTCGTGACGGCGATCGTGCTGGCCGGCGTCGCCGGGACGGCGATCACCGCCGACCTGGGCGCCCGCAAGATCCGCGAGGAGCTCGACGCGCTGCAGGTGCTGGGCGTGGACCCGGTCAAGAACCTCGTCGTGCCGCGCTTTTTGGCGCTGATGCTGGTCACCGGGCTGTTCGACATCTACGCGCTTTTGTTCGGGATCTTCGGCGGGATCTTGGCCACGCTGGTCAACGGGGCGCCGCTGGGGCCGTTCTGGGCGACGTTCTTCACGAACGCGAGCACGACCGACCTGTGGGGGTCGGTGTTGAAGTGCACGATGTTCGGGGCGATCATCGCGATCGTCTGCTGTTACAAGGGCATGACGGCGTCGGGCGGCGCCGAGGGGGTGGGGCGGGCGGTCAACCAGGCGGTGGTCATCGCCTTCCTCGGGGTGTTCGCGTTCAACTACGTCTTCACCCAGACGCTGCTGGCCACCCATCCCGAGATCACGGTGATCCGCTAGATGCGCGGCCTCGCCGCACCCCGGGAGTGGCTCGCGTCCACGGGGGACATGGCCAAGTTCATGGCCCGCGTGTTCCGCGACATCTTCGGCGCGCGCGTCTTCCGCTTCTTCGGCGAGGCGCTGCGCCAGGCCGGGATCCTGATCCTCTCCAGCACGCTGGTCATCTGGGGCCTGGTCTTCATCATCGGCCTGCAGTGCGGCATCGAGGGCGCGTACTTCAACCGCTCGGTCGGCGCGCCCGCGTACGCGGGCGTGTTCAGCGCCTGGTGCGACCTGCGCGAGCTGGTGCCCTACGCCTTCGGCTACATGATGGCCGCGAAGGTGGGGACCGGGATCGTGGCCGAGCTGGGCTCGATGCGGATCTCCGACGAGATCGACGCGCTCGAGGTGATGGGCATCGACTCCATGACCTTCCTGTGCGCCACCCGCCTGCTCGCCGCCTGGATGGTGCTGCCCTTCATGTACATCGCGGCCGTCGGCGCCGGCTTCTTCGCCAGCTACCTGGCGGTGGTCGAGCAGATAGGCGAGGTGTCGTCCGGCGGCTTCTTCCTCATCTTCTGGATGTTCCAGAACCCACCCGACCTGCTCTACAGCGTCATCAAGGGGATGGCGATGGCCACGGTCATCGTCCTGGTCGGGTGCTACTACGGCTACAACGCCGGAGGCGGGCCCGTGGGAGTCGGCACGGCCACCGCGAAGTCGATGGTCGTCAACATCGTGCTCGTGCACCTCATCGGGATGCTCGGCACGCAGGTCTTCTGGGGGGCCAATCCAAGAGCCCCGATCGGAGGTTAGGTATGTCCCCGTTTGGCATCGGTCGTGGCAAGAGCGGCGACGAGGGCCGGGAGGCCCCGGAGCCCCCCGAGCAGGATCCTCAGGCCGAGTCGGGCTGGCCCGAGAAGGAGGCGCCCTCCACCGGCGAGCAGCCGCCGCCCGTCCAGCCGCCGACCGAGGAGCCGCCGGTGATCGATCACCCCGAGCCCGTCGCCCCGGAGCAGCCGGCCGCCGAACCCGCGGCGCAGGCGCAGCCCGGGGCCGAGGAGGATTCCTCGCGCGTCGCCGTCGTGGAGGAGCCGCGGCGGCCCCAGGAGGGCGACGAGGACGAGTACCAGTGGCACACCGGCCTCAAGCGCCCCACCGGCGTGCCGGACGCCATCGAGTTCATCGACGTGCACAAGGCGTTCGGCCGCAACCGCATCCTGCGCGGCCTGAACATGGGCCTGCCCGAGGGCCGGATCTCCATGATCCTCGGCCCGTCGGGGACCGGCAAGTCGGTGTGCATCAAGCACATGGTCGGCCTGCTCTACCCCGACGACGGCGACGTGCTCGTCCACGGCGAGTCCGTCCCGAACATGCAGGACGACGAGCTGTTCGACATGCGCAAGAAGTTCGGCGTGCTGTTCCAG
>DATLOP010000022.1:0-2882 GCA_035536255.1 Solirubrobacteraceae bacterium | reverse complement strand
CGCGCCAGGCGCCGGAACGCCTTCTTGACGTCCTGCTCGCTCGCCCCCCGGGAGACCCCGAGGACCTCGTAGTAGTCGCGCGGCACGGGCTATTCGTCGTAGACGTCCTCGACGAAGCGCGAGAGCTGGAGCGCGGCGTCGCGGACGGAGTGGATGGCCTTGGCGTAGTCCATGCGGGTGGGGCCGATCACCGAGACCGTGCCCAGACTGCGGCGCGGCAGCCCGTAGGCGGCGGCGACGACGGCCAGCGAACGCATCTCGGGGCGCTCGTTCTCGGCCCCGATCCGCACGTAGACGTCGCGCTCGCCCAGCGCGCTGCGCAGCACGCCGAGCAGCGAGACCCGGCGCTCGAGCATCCCCATCAGCTCGTGCAGCTGGGACAGGTCCTGGAAGCGCTCCTCGCGCAGCAGGCGCGCCGCCCCGTCCACGTACAGCGTGTCGCCGGCGGTGTCCTCGAGCTCGGTGAAGGCGGGCGCGAGATGGTCGAGGAACCCGCGCTCGCGCGCCGGCAGCTGCGGGTCGGCCAGGCGCTGGGCGAGCATCCGGGCGCCGAGGCCCAGGCCGGCCATGCGCTCGTTGAGGTACTCGGCCGCCCAGGCGGCGAGCCCGGTGTCGATCGGCGCGTCGAACGTGAACAGCCGCTTGGTCACGCCTCCGGTCGAGGTGATCACGACCACCATGAGGACCTGGGGCTGGAGGACCAGGACCTCGACGTGGCGCACCGTCGCCGTCTCCAGCGGCGGCGCCGACACGATGGCCAGCAGGCTCGTGACCTGGGACAGCGTCTCGGTCGTCCGGCGCATGGCCGTGTCGACCTCCTGGCGCACCAGGCTCAGGTCGAGGGAGGCGCCGGTCGGCGCGCTGGGCAGCAGCCGGTCGACGAAGTAGCGGTAGCCGGAGTCGGTGGGGATCCGCCCGGCCGACGTGTGGGGGTGCGCGAGCAGGCCCTGCTCCTCGAGCACGGCCAGCTCGTGGCGCACGGTCGACGGTCCCCACGCCAGGTCCTCGGCCAGGACCTTGGAGCCCACGGGGCCCCCGAGCTCGAGGTGCCCCTCCACGACCCTGCGCAGGATCAGCTCCTGGCGTTCGGTCAGCACGCGCCCGATTGTACGAAGGGCGCTACGCGGCCAGGCGGATCAGCTCGACCGCGCTGGGCGCGGTGTCCGGCTCGCCGAGGTAGCGGACGATCCCCAGCGCGCAGCCGCAGTCGCAGGCCAGCGACTCGAGCTCCTCGAGCGGGCCGTAGGCCTCGTACACCGTCGTGCAGTCGGTGTCATGGCAGGCAAGCAGTGCGTGGACCACGCCCCGCAGGGTGCAGCCCCGGCCGGACGGAACCGCTCAGGACCGGGCGATCTCGGCCTGGCCGTTGCGGATGATCTTGCTGCCCGCCTGCTCGGCCTCGAGCTCGAGCACGCCGCCCTCGCCCTCGGAGCCGGTGATCACGATCTCCTCCTCCAGCTGGCCCATCCCCCGGAACTGCACGGAGAGGCGCCTGAGGTTCTGGAAACCGCCCGCCGCCTCCTCGGCCGCGCGCGCCACCTGGGCCATCGTCCACAGCCCGTGCAGGATCCGGCCCGGGAGGCCGACCGCCTTCGCGAACTCCTCGTCGATGTGGATCGGGTTGAAGTCGCCCGAGGCGCCGGCGTAGCGGTAGGTGACGTACTTGTCCGGCGTGACCCGCAGCTCCACGCTCACCGGCTCACACCCCCCTCACGATGTTGGTCCAGGTGCCCGTGCACACGGCGTCGCCGTCCCCGTTGCGCGACACCGTCTCGAAGACGTAGAAGCCCATGCCGTTGCGCTCCGAGATGTCCTTGACCTCGGCCGTTGTGGTGATCTCGTCGCCCGCCACCACCGGCTCGCCCCACACGAACTCCTGGCCGCCGTGGACCATCGTGGCCAGGTTGATCCCCACCTCGGGGTCGAAGATGGCCGGCGCCATGACCGGCGCGCTGTAGACGACGGCGAACATCGGGGGCGCCACGACGTCGGCGAAGCCGGCGGCGCGGGCCGCCTCTACGTCGAGGTGCAGCGGATCGGTCTCGCCCACCGCGTGCGCGAACTCGCGGACCTTCTCGCGGCCCACCGCGTAGACCGCGGGCGGGAACGTCTTGCCGACGGCGTCGGTGTTCACGGGCATGACGGCGCGGCAGTCTAGTCGGAAGGGCGTTTCCCCGGTCCTCGACCGGGCCCTTCACGCGTCACGGGGCCAGCATGTAGCGGACGAAGCCGTCGGCGGACGCGAACCCGTCGTACAGGGCCCGGGCGGCGCGGTTGCCGCCCTCGGTGTGCCAGTAGACGTGGCGCCAGCCGCGCTCGCGCGCCCGGGCGGCCAGCGCCTCGATCAGCGCCCGCCCGGCGCCCCGCCCGCGCGTCGCGGGCGCGACGAACAGGTCCTCGAGGTAGCAGCTGTCCGCGCGCGACCAGGTGCTGGGATGCAGCAGGTAGTTGGCCAGGCCGACGACCCGGTCGCCGTCGACGGCGACCAGGCCCGACATCGGGCCCGGCTCCAGCAGCCGCGACCAGGTGGCCGCGGTGACGGACGGGTCCAGCGCGCGGCCGTAGAACTCGAGGTAGCCGTCCCACAGCGCGCGCCAGGCCGCCTCGTCCGCCGCCGCCACGTCGCGGACGTCGATCACGAGATCGTCGGGACCGCGCCGCCGTCCACCGCCCAGGCCGCCCCGGCGACGTTGGCCGCCCGAGCCGAGCACAGGAACGCGACGACCGCGGCCACCTCGTCCTCGCGCCCCATCTCGCCGCGCGGGATCCGCGCCCCCGTGGCCTCGAGCACCGCCTCGCGGGTGCGCCCGCTGCGCGCGGCGACCTCGTCGGCCAGCCCGCCCTCGTCGAGCCACATCGACCCGGCGACGGCGCCCGGCGTC
>DATLOP010000021.1:0-2545 GCA_035536255.1 Solirubrobacteraceae bacterium | reverse complement strand
CCGAGCTGGTCCGGGCCGGCGCGGCGGCGGCCCGCGAGGGGGTGGCGCTGACCCCCGAGCAGGCCTACGTGATCGAGATCCTGGCCCCGATCTACGAGACGACGACCGAGTGCCGCGACCTCTACGGGCTGGAGGGCGGGCTGCCCGGCGCCGGCGTGGTGCTGCGCAACCCGCAGCTCGGCGACGCGCTGGAGCTGTTGGGGGCCGAGGGCGATCGGCCGTTCTACGAGGGCGAGGTCGCCCGGGCGGTGCTCGAGCGCCTGGAGGGAGAGGGCTCCCTGCTCACGGCGGCCGACCTGGCCGCCTACCGGGCCCTGCCGCTGGAGCCGCTGCACACCCGCTACCGCGGGCGCGACGTGCTCACCACGCCCCCGCCGTCGGCCGGGGGCATCCTGATCGCCTACGCGCTGGCCCGCCTGGAGCGCATGGCCGGGGCGGCCTCGCCCGGGCAGCTGGTGGAGGTGATGGAGGACGCGCAGGCGCAGCGCACGGCGGAGTTCCTGGAGGGCCTGGCCGACCCGGGGTTCGTCGAGCGGTTCACCGCCGCGCGCTTGGGCGGCACGACGCACGTCTCGGTCCTCGACCGCGAGGGGATGGCGTGCAGCGTCACGTGCTCCAACGGCGAGGGCAGCGCGATCCTCGTCCCGGGGAGCGGGATCCACCTCAACAACATGCTGGGCGAGCAGGACCTCAACCCGCTCGGCTTCCACCGCCATCCGCCCGGTCGGCGGCTCCCCAGCATGATGTCGCCGACCGTGGTCATGCGCGACGACGCGCCCGAGCTGGTCATCGGCAGCGGCGGGTCCAACCGCATCCGGTCCGCCATCCTCCAGACCGTGGTCAACGTCCTCGACCGCGGGATGCCCATCGACGAGGCGGTGCGCGCTCCGCGCCTGCACTTCGAGGAGGGCGTCGTGTACGCCGAGCCGGACGTCGACCTGGAGGAGGTGGAGGCGTCCGGTCACACCGTGGCGCGCTTCCGGGCGTCGAACCTCTTCTTCGGCGGCGTACATGCGGTGCAGGCGGGGAACCCGCCGGTGGGCGGCGGCGACCCGCGGCGCGGCGGCACCGTGGTCGTCGCGTGAGCCGCGCGGTCGCGACGGCCGCGCTCTGCCTTCTCGCCGCCGCCGGGTGCGGGAACCGGGAGACGCCCGACCTCTTCGCCGTGGAGCGCTACGGGTCGGTGCCGGCGGCGCGGCTGTCGCTGCGCGTCAACGACAACGGCCAGGTCCGCTGCAACGGCGGCGAGCGCCGCCGGATGGCCGACCAGCTCGTGCTCGACGCCCGCGGGATCGCGCGCGAGCTCAACGAGGTGGCGCCGCGCACGCTGGCGCCCCGCCCGGGCTCGGTCCTGCGCTACCGGCTCGAGCTGGAGGAGGGCGCCGTGCGCTTCGCCGACAACTCTCGCGGGCAGAGCGAGGAGATGTTCGAGACGCAGGCCTTCGTCCGCCGGGTGGCGCGCGAGGTCTGCGGGCTCCCGCGCTAGCCGCCTAGCCGAAGCGGACTTTGCCGTTGGACCGCGCGCGCTCCTGGGCGCGCTCGGCGAAGTCCAGCCGCTTGGCCGCGGCGCGGAACAGGCGGGTGAGCAGCCGCAGCCGGGCGTTCTCCGAGCGCAGGTCCAGCAGCCCCTGCTTGGCGTCGAGCCCGAAGTCGACGGTGGCGGCCATGTCGTAGGCGCTCATCTCGGCCAGCTCGGCGGGCTCGGGCCGGCCCTCGGTGGCCTGCTCGACGAGCTGGGCGTAGACGTCGCGGGCCGACTCGCGCACGCCGGCGTCGGCCTCCTCGTCCTTGTCGGACAGGAACTCCACCTCGCCGGCCGGATAGGGCAGGTCGTCCTGGCGGGCCACGATGCGGAACGGCCGCGTGCCGCGGACGAGGATGTTCATCCGCCCGTCCTCGGCGCGATCGAGCACCTCGGCGATCTCGCACGCGCACCCCACGGGGCGCAGCCCGTCGTCGGAGAGCCAGACGATCCCGAACTCGGCCTCGCGGTCCAGGCAGGCCCCGATCATCGTCTTGTAGCGCTCCTCGAAGATGTGCAGGGGGACGACCTCCGAGGGCAGCGCGACGATCCCGAGCGGGAACAGCGGGAAGTCGCGGACCGTCGTCGCCATGGCCCAAGTCTAGGAGCGCGCGGAGCCGTCCGATGAGCCGGGTGTCATTGCGCCATGGACGAGCTGTCCGCCTACGAGCGGGCCTTCCGCCGGGCCGGGCTGCCGCTGCTGATCGAGGGCTACACGGCCCGCGAGGACGTGTTCACGCGCGCCGTGCCGCTGCTGACCGGCGTGTTCCTGGCCGAGTCGTTCGGCGCGATCGACCTCAACTGGTCGCTGGCCGCCAACCTCGCCGCGGTCGTGGGCGGGCTGGCGTTCGTGCTCGGGGCGCTGGGCGTGCTCAACCGGGCGCGCGGGCGCCCGTTCCTCTCCCGCCCGCGCGACGTGGGCGCCCCCGAGCTGGCCGGGTTCGTCGTCGTGCCCGCGCTGCTGCCGCTGCTGTTCGGCGGGCAGTGGCTCAGCGCGCTGGTCACGGCCGGGCTCAACCTAAC
>DATLOP010000020.1:0-2609 GCA_035536255.1 Solirubrobacteraceae bacterium | reverse complement strand
CTGCTGGCCGCAGAGGGGATGCTGCGGGTCGATGATCGTTACGACCTGGGTGACTGAATCACCGATAGGGGCATTGTGTCGTGTTTGCTGACGTCTCGCTCGCCGCGGCGCTCGTCGACCGGCTCATGGACCGGGGGCAGGTCTTCTATCTGAAGGGTCCCTCGTGGCGGACCCGCGACCGCCCCGCCGCCGAGGCGGCGGCACTGGAGGCGTCGGCGTAGGTGTACCACTTTTATTTCGGCACGCTGTCCACTTGACAAGATGCTGCTGGCGAACCCCACCCGAGCCGCGTAGCGCGATCGCGATGGTAGGATGGCGGCCCGTCTCGAGCAGCCGAGTGTGCTGACGGGTCGCTGAAGGAGGTCGCCGATGTCGCTGCGCGCGCCGATCGTCTACTGCTTGCCGGAGGACACCGCCCGGGTGGCGCGCGCCGCCTTCCCGAAGGGCAACGCCTATCTGCGCGTGCAGGATGCGCTCGGCCCGATCTACACCAACCCGCAGTTCGCCGAGCTGTTCCCCAAGGACGGCCAGCCGGCGATCGCCCCGGCGCAACTCGCCCTGGTGACGATCTTCCAGTTCGCCGAGGGCTTGTCGGACCGCCAGGCCGCCGACGCGGTGCGCGGGCGCATCGACTGGAAGTACGCGCTGTGCCTGGAGTTGGACGACCCCGGCTTCGACGCGTCCGTCCTGAGCGAGTTCCGTGACCGCCTCATCGCCAAGGGCGCCGAGACGTTGCTGTTCGAGACGCTGCTGGCGGCGCTCAAGGAGCAGGGGCTGGTCAAGCCGCGGAGCCGGCAGCGCACCGATTCGACGCATGTGCTGGCGGCCATCCAGGTGCTCAACCGGCTCGAACTGGTCGGGGAGACCATGCGGCACGCGCTGAACACGCTGGCCACGGTGGCCCCTGAGTGGTTGCGCTCCTGGGTCCCGGCGGACTGGTTCGCGCGCTACGCGCGCCGCTTCGAGGAGTATCGCTTGCCGGACGCGCTCGCCGAACGGACCGCCTTGGCCGAGCAGATCGGGGCCGACGGGCGGCGCTTGCTGACGGAGATCGCGGCGAGCGCGGAGGCCGCCTGGTTGCCGCGCGTGCCGGCGGTGGAGACGCTGCGGCGGGTCTGGGTGCAGCAGTTCTACGCCGAGGATCCCGGCCGGTGGCGGGCGGCACAGGACCTGCCGCCGTCGGCGGTGCTGATCAGCTCGCCCTACGACCCGGAGGCCCGCTACAGCAAGAAGCGCGAGACGACGTGGACCGGCTACAAGGTCCACTTCACCGAGACCTGTGACGACGACACGCCCAGCGTCGTGACCGATGTGGACACGACGCTGGCGACGACGGTCGACCATGCGGTGACGGCGGCGGTCCAGGCGCGACTGGCGGCCCGCGGCCTGGCACCGCGCGAGCACCTCGCGGACACGAGCTACGTCACGGCCGACCACCTGGTCAGCAGCCAGACGGAGCATGGCTGCACCCTGCTCGGCCCGATCCACGAGGACTACAGCTGGCAAGCGCGAGCGGGCGAGGGCTTCGGCGCCGCGCAGTTCACGATCGACTGGGAGCGGGAGCGCGCGCTCTGCCCGCAGGGCCGGGCCAGCCGGATCTGGAAGCCGACGCGCGACAGCGCCGGCCACGACATCATCAATATCCGCTTCGACTACGCGGACTGTCGCGACTGCCCGGCCCGTCGGCAGTGCGTGTCCTCCGACCGTGAGCGCGCGCTCGCCATCCGCCCCCAGCCGTTGTATGAGGCGCTCCACGACGCGCGGCGGCGCCAGCACACGCCGGAGTTCCGCGAGCAGTACCGCGCCCGGGCGGGGATCGAAGGGACCTTCTCCCAGGGGGTCGGCCTCGGCGACTTGCGCCGGACGCGCTACCGCGGCCTGGCCAAGACGCGGCTCCTGCACCTGCTCATCGCCACTGCGCTCAACGTCCTGCGCGTGGCGGCGTGGCTCGCGGAGCGCCCCCGCGCCCACACCCGCACCTCTGCGTTCGCCGCCCTCGCACCGGCGAGCGGCTAACTGGCCGCTCGCGGCGAGGGTTCGCCAGCAGCATCTTGACAACCGGCGCTTACACCGCCGCCGGGTGCGCCGGCGAGGCGCCCGACCTGGACCCGGCTGGTCGCCCTCGAGCCCCGCCTCGCCGACCTGGCCGACGAGATCCGCGCCCTCGGCGAGCAGGACCTCCCCGCCACCTTCTGCGCGAACGCCTACTCCTTCGGCTTCCACTCGTACCGCGCCCGCCCCAGCATCAAGGCTCGCCTGACCCGGCTCGTCGGCTGGGCGGCCACATCCCCCACGCCCGAGCTGCGGACCTCGCGCGCCTACGAGTGCAGCTACCACCACTTGTACAACTTGCTCCCCGACTGTCGCGATTGCCCCTGTGCGCGGCCGGGCGACTACCGATGAGGAGCGCGCCATGAGCCTCGGTCAGCGACTCCGAGAACATCGGGGGATGGTGCGCGATGGTGCGGGATAGTGCGTGCCGTGCAGCGCGGCGAGACGGGCAGCGGTGCCGCTCCACGGTGGTCCTGCTGTCCGGCTACTGCGCGATGCACGACCCCGCGCGGCAGGCGGAGGGGGCCGCCGCCCGGGCCCGTGGCGGCAAGCAGAAG
>DATLOP010000019.1:0-2433 GCA_035536255.1 Solirubrobacteraceae bacterium | reverse complement strand
GCCCCGGCGGGAGCCGCCGCGCCGCCGGGCGCCGCCACGCCGCAGGCCGAGCGCGCCGTGCGCTGGGCGCTCACGCAGGTCGGGGTGCGCGAGATCGGCGAGACCGACTGCGGGCGGACGGTCGAGCGCTGGCAGCGCCGGGCCGGCTGGCGCGTCCCGCCGTGCCACGAGTGGTGCGGGGCCTTCGTCCACGAGGCGTTCCTGCGCGGCGGCGTGGACCTGCGCAGTTCCTTCCTGGACCCGGCGGACGTGCTGGACGACGCCCGCGCCGGGCGCTTCGGCCTGCGGGCGATCCCCGTGCGCCAGGTGCGACGCGGCGACCTCGTGATCTTCCGCTGGGACGACTCGGCGCGCGCCCACCACTTCGGGATCGTCACCCACCGCTACCGGCCGGGCGACGCCTTCGTGCGCACGGTCGACGGCAACTCGGGCAACGCCGTCGAGGCGGGCCGGCGCCGGATCGCCTACGCCGTCACCGGCGTGCGCGTCCTCGCGCCACCTCGCTAGACGAGCGAGGGGCTCCGGGCCCCTGCCCAGGACGCAGGCCGCGAAGCGTGCGGCGCCCGCGAGCGGCCGAGGACGCCGGCAGGGACCCGGAGACGCCGCTCGTTACATCATGCCGCCCATGTCGGGCATGCCCCCGCCCGGCATGCCGCCGCCGTCCTTCTCGGGCATCTCGGCGACGATCGCCTCGGTGGTGAGGATGTTCTTGGCGATCGAGGCCGCGTTCTGCAGCGCCGAGCGCGTGACCATCGCCGGGTCGATGACGCCGGCCGCGACCAGGTCGACGATCTCGCCCGTGGCCGCGTTGAGGCCGTGTCCGGCCTTGGCCTTGCGCACGTCGTTGACCACGACCGAGCCCTCCAGGCCCGAGTTGTTCGCGATCTGACGCAGCGGCTCCTCGAGCGCGCGCACGACGATTCGGGCGCCGGTGCGCTCGTCGTCGATCTCGATGGCGTCGACCTTGACCGCCTTGGCCGCGGCGATCAGCGCCACGCCGCCGCCCGGCACGATGCCCTCCTCGAGGGCGGCACGGGTGGCCTGCAGCGCGTCCTCGACGCGGTGCTTCTTCTCCTTCATCTCGGTCTCGGTGGCCGCGCCGACCTTGACCACCGCGACGCCGCCCGACAGCTTGGCCAGGCGCTCCTGGAGCTTCTCGCGGTCGAAGTCGGAGTCGGTCGTCTCGATCTCGGACTTAAGCTGCTTGATGCGGCCCTTGATCGCCTCGCCCTCGCCGGCGCCGTCGATGATCGTGGTGTTGTCCTTGGCCACCACGACGCGACGGGCGCGACCGAGCTGGGACAGCTGGGTGTTCTCCAGCTTGAGGCCCATCTCCTCGGTGATGACCTCGCCACCCGACAGGATCGCGATGTCCTCCAGCATCCGCTTGCGGCGGTCGCCGAACCCGGGGGCCTTGACGGCCACGCCGGTGAACGTGCCGCGCAGCTTGTTCACCACGAAGGTCGCCAGGGACTCGCCCTCGACGTCCTCCGCGATGACCAGCAGCGGCTTGCCGGACTGGATGACCTGCTCGAGCACCGGCAGCACGTCCCGCACGGAGCCGATCTTCTGGTTGGCGATGAGGATGTAGGGGTCCTCGAGGACGGCCTCCATGCGGTCCTGGTCGGTGACCATGTAGGGCGAGATGTAGCCCTTGTCGAACTGCATGCCCTCGGTGAACTCGAGGTCCATGCCGAACGTCTGGCCCTCCTCGACGTTGACCACGCCGTCCTTGCCGACCTTCTCGATGGCGTCGGCGATCACGTCACCGATGTCCTCGTCGCCGGCCGAGATCGTCGCCACGCGGGCGATCTGGTCCTTGCCGGAGACCTCCTTGGACTGCTTCTCGATGTCGGCGACGACCTGGTCGACCGCCACCTCGATGCCGCGCTTGAGGCCGAGCGGGTTGGCGCCGGCGGCCACGTTCTTGAGGCCGTCGCGCACGATCGCCTGGGCCAGCACGGTCGCGGTCGTCGTGCCGTCGCCGGCCACGTCGTTGGTCGCCGTGGCGACCTCGCGGACCAGCTGGGCGCCCTGATTCTCGAAGACGTCCTCGACGTCGATCTCGCGAGCGATGGTCACGCCGTCGTTGGTGATGGTGGGCGCGCCGAACTTCTTGTCCAGGACCACGTAGCGGCCCCGGGGGCCAAGGGTGACCTTGACCGCGTTGGCGACGGCGTCCACGCCGGCCTCGAGGGCCTGGCGCGCATCGGCGTCGTACTTCAGTTCCTTGTGAGCCATGTCTTGATGTCTCCTAGTTCTCGAGCTTGGCCAGGACGTCGGACTCGCGGAGCACGAGGAGGTCTTCGCCCTCGACCTTGATCTCCGTGCCGCCGTACTTGGAGTACAGGACCTCGTCGCCCTCGTTGACGTCGAGCGGGATCCGCTTCTCGCCGTCCTCGTCCCACTTGCCCTCGCCGACGGCCAGGACCT
>DATLOP010000018.1:0-3881 GCA_035536255.1 Solirubrobacteraceae bacterium | reverse complement strand
ATCCGGCCGGCGCCGCGACGGCCGGGGAACATCTGAACCTGCTCGGTGATCCGCGCCCCCGCCGAGTCGACGAGGTAGACCATCGGGATGCGCTCGCGGAAGGCCAGCTCCTGGACCCGGACGATCTTCTCCACCGTCTTGGGCCCCCACGAGCCCGCCTTGACCGTGGGATCGTTGGCCATCAGGGCGATCGGGCGGCCCTCCACGGTCCCCATGCCGGTGACCACGCCGTCGGCGCCCAGACCGTCCTGCTCCCAGTTGGCCAGCAGCCCCTCCTCCAGGAACGAACCCTCGTCGAGCATCCGCTCCACCCGCTCGCGGACGGGCAGCTTGCCCTGCTCGCGCGACTTCTCGTGATGGCGCCCGGGGCCCCCGCCCAGGGCGCGGTCGAGTGCGTCGGCGATGTCGGACATGCGGCGGCGGAGTCTACGAGGGCCTAGCGGGCCAGGCCGGGGTTCTCGACCGGGGCGTCGCCCGAGTAGTCGTAGAAGCCCATCCCGCTCTTGCGCCCGTACCAGCCGGCGGCCAGCATCTTGCGCAGGATCGGCGGGCGGGCGAATCGCTTCTCGCGGAACTCGTCGAACATCACGTCGCAGATCGAGCCCAGGGTGTCCAGGCCGACGAAGTCGCTCAGCGTGAGCGGGCCCATCGGGTGCCCGGCCCCCGCCTTCATCGCCTCGTCGATCTCGGCGATCGTCCCCACGCCCTCCTCGTAGGCGCGCATCCCGTCCAGGAGGTAGGGGACGAGCAGGCGGTTGACGATGAAGCCGGCGTTGTCGCGCGTCTGCACACCCAGCTTGCCCAGCGACTTGGAGAACTCGACGCCGGTGGCGAAGGCCTCCTCCGAGGTGGTGACGCCGCGGATCACCTCGACCAGCTTCATCACCTGGGCCGGGTTGAAGAAGTGCAGGCCGAGGAAGCTCTCGGGACGGCTGGTGCCGGCCGCCTGGGCGATGACGGGCAGCGAGGAGGTGTTGGTCGCGAACAGCGCGCCGTCCTTGACGATCCCGTCGACCTCGCGCCACATCTCGAGCTTGCGGTCGAGGTCCTCGGTGATCGCCTCGATGACGAGGTCGCAGTCGGCCAGGTCGCCGTAGTCGGTCGTGCCCTGGATGCGCCCGCGGACGGCGTCGGCGTCGGCCTGCTCGGCCTTGCCCTTCTCGACCGCGCGCGCCAGCTGCTTCTCGATCTTGCCCAGTCCCTTGTCGAGCGTCTCCTGGTCGACCTCGCGGACGACGACGTCGTAGCCCGCCTGGGCCGCGACCTGCGCGATGCCGTGGCCCATGAGCCCGCAGCCCACGACGCCGACCTTCTTGATGTCCGCCATACCGCCTCCGTTGTCTCGGTCCGATCGGCGGGGAGCCTAGCGGCGTGGCCGGGGCCGAGTTGTCGCGAAGCGCGGTGGCAACGATACATATGGGCTGCGACAATGCCCGGCATGCCCGGACACTCCGAGTGGCTCCGCGAGAAGCTCGACGCCGTCCACGACGAGGTCACGGCGATCCGCGAGGAGATCGGCGACGACCGGCGCTTCCTGATCGAGATGAACCGCCGGAGCGAGCTCGCCTTCCAGGGGATGATGCGCCGGCTCGAGGAGCTGGGGGCGGAGACGCGCGAGAGCATCCGGGTCTCGCGCGAGACCGCGCGGGTGACGCGCGAGAGCGCGGACATGGTGCGCGACTGCGCCGAGGCGACGCGGGCGCACACGCGAGCGGTCCTCTCGCTGCTGGACCGGTTCGGCGACGGCCCGGCGCCCGCGGGCGGGTCGGCGTAGGCTGCCCGCATGGGACTGGTGGAGACCGAGGACCGGGGGGCGGCGCGGCACGTCGTCCTCAACCGCCCCGACAAGCGCAACGCGATGAACGGGGAGCTCGTTCAGGCGCTCGGCGTGGCGCTGAAGGCCGCGGCCAACGACCCCGACGTGCACTGCGTGGTCATCCGCGGCGAGGGCCCGATGTTCTCGTCGGGGATGGACTTCTCCGACCTCCTCTCCCTGTCGGAGGCGCCGGAGAACCTGCGCGCCTTCCGCAACGAGATCCTCGCCATCTGGAACCTGGCCGAGGAGATGGCCAAGCCGACCGTGTGCTCGATCCGCGGCGGCGCGATCGGCGGCGCGCTGGAGCTGGCGCTGGCCTGCGACCTGCGGGTCGCGGCGCAGGACGCGGTCATGGGACTGCCCGAGACGCGCGTGGGGCTGATCCCCGACGTCGGCGGCTCCTCCCGCCTGCCCGCCGTGGTCGGCCTGGGGCGGGCCAAGGAGATGATCATGACCTCGAAGCTGGTGGACGGCGTCGAGGCCGAGCGCATCGGCCTCGTCAACCGCGTCGCGCCCGCCGCCGAGCTCGAGGTGGCCACGCAGCAGCTCGTCGACGAGCTGCTGGCGTGCGCGCCGCTGGCCGTCGGCCACGCCAAGCGCGTGATGGACGCCGCGGCCAAGCCGGCGCTCGCCGGGACCCTCGAGCAGGAGGTCACCGTGCAGGAGCTGTGCGCCCGCAGCGGCGACTACGCCGAGGGCGCCCGCGCGCTCAGCGAGAAGCGCCAGCCCGAGTTCACCGGACGCTAGCCCGCGCGTCCCACTCGCGGGCGATGCCCTCGGCGATCCGCGTGCACGCCTCCACGCTGGCGAAGTCGACGCGGTCCGGCGTGTCGGTCGGCAGGTGCCAGTCGGTGTAGATCCCGTCGGGGCCGACGGAGAGCAGCGAGATGGCGGGCAGGCCGGCGACGCGGGCGAGGACCGCGTCGGTCCAGGCGCCCACCCGCCAGCGGCGCGGGGGGTCGGCGCCGGCGCGCGCCGCGCCCGCCTCGGCCAGCGCCAGCTCCTCGTCGCGGTAGGCGTGGGGTGCGAGCGTCGTCTCGGCCTCGACGACGATCGGCGTGCCGGAGCCCAGCGTGTCGAGCGAGAGCACGAGCGTGCGCGCCGGGTCCAGGGCGGCGCCGTGCGCGCGCAGCCACGCCGCCATGCCGCCCATCCCCGACTCCTCGCAGCCGGGGGCCAGGAGGACCACGTCGGCGTGCTCGAGCGGCTCGGAGGCCAGCCGGCGCGCCAGCGCCAGCAGCGCCGCCACGCCGGTGGCGTTGTCGTTGGCGCCGGGCACGGTGCGCTCGCGCGCGATGTCGGCGTAGCCGGCCAGGGCCAGCCACAGCAGCGCCCTCCCCGCCCGGCGCAGCCGGGGGACCGCGGCCAGCGCGAAGCCCAGGCCGACCAGCCCCATCCGCGGCGGCATGACGCCGGGCCGCGCGCCGAGCTTGACCAGCCGGGGATCCCACGACACCCCGGTCCGCGCCGCGTCGTGATGCGCCACGAGGACGAGCGTGCCGCGCCCGGTGGAGCCGCGATCCCCGGCAGGGCCGTCCCCGGCGGAGCCGTCTCGCCGCGCGCGGATCCGGCCGACCACGTTCGTCCCCTCGCCCGCGGGCAGGAACCGGCGCAGCCATTGGCTGCGGCCGCTCGCGTCGAGCTCCAGGGAGGCCAGGGCGGCCAGGGTGAGCGCCGAGCCGAGGACGCCGCCGCGGCGGGCGCCCAGCAGGCCGCCGGCCACGTGCAGCGCGTGGACCCCGGCGTAGGTGGTCTGGTAGCGGAACTCCTCCAGCCCGACCTCGTCCGCGCCCGCCTCGCGCAGGCGCGCGGCGATCCACTCGCCCGACCGCCGCTCGCCGGGCGAGGCCGAGCCGCGCTCCATCGCCGCGAGCGCCCCGACGTCCTCGCGCAGGGACGCGCCGACCCCGGTCCCGACCGCCGTCACCGGCGCCAATCGACGGGGCCGGCGGTGAGGACGTGGCTGCCGAGCGGGCGTCCCAGCACGGCCTGCGCGGCGCGCGCCGCCTCGAGCAGGGCGCCGAGCGAGATCCCCGTCTCCACTCCCATCTCGTGCAGCATCGAC
>DATLOP010000017.1:0-2609 GCA_035536255.1 Solirubrobacteraceae bacterium | reverse complement strand
CCGTCCGCGCGCAGGAGGTGTGGGACCATTCGGAGGGGGTGCTGGACACCGGCGACATCGAGCGTGTGCACGACATGCGCGTCGCCGCCCGGCGACTGCGGGCGATGCTGGAGGTCTTCGCTCCGTGCTTTTCATCCAAGGCCCACCGCGGGGTGCTGCGCGACGTCAAGCACCTGGCCGACGCACTCGGTGCGCGCCGCGACCCCGACGTGCAGATCGACGCCCTGCGCGCCTACGCCGAGCGCGCGCCGCAGGCGGACGCCGCGGGCGTGCGGCGCCTCGTCGACCGCCTGCGCTCCGAGCAGGCCGGCGCCAACGCCGGCCTGGCCGCCGCCCTGGCCGAGATGGAGCGCGGCGACCTGCACGGCCGCCTGGAGGAGCTCGTCGAGGCCGCCCGGAGCCCCGCGTGAAGGCGCGCAAGGTCAAGGGACTGCGGCCGGACATGCCCCTGGGCGAGGCGGCGGCGCGCAGCGTGCGCGTGCGCCTGGACGAGGTGCGGTCGTTCGTCCCGCGGGCCCTGGACCCCGAGGAGGTGGAGGCGCTGCACGACATGCGCATCGCCGCCAAGCGCCTGCGCTACCTGCTTGAGGTCATGCGCCCCGTCCTCGGCCCGTATGCGAGCGAGGCGGCAAGCCGCGCCCGCGCGCTCCAGGACGTCCTGGGCGAGGTGCACGACTGCGACGTCATGCTCCCGCGCGTCCACGCCGAGCTCGACGCGCTCGAGACGGGCGCCGGCCCCCGTGACGCCGCCTACCGCGGCCTGGCCGTCCTCGCCGCCGACCTGCGCACGCGCCGGGCCGAGCGCTTCCGCGCGTTCCGCGACCTGTGGGCGCGCCTGGAGGACGAGGGCTTCGCCGAGCGCCTCGGCGCCGCGCTGCCGGCCGCGGGCTGACTACGCTCCGCGGGTGGGGAAACGGTTCGCGCTCCTGGTCGCCGGGCTGGCGACGCTGCCGGTCGCCGGCGCCATCGCCGCCGACGACGCCCCCCCGATCGCCTCGTTCGCGCGCAGCGCCAGCCCGCCGCCCCGCGCCCCGCTGGCCTTCGCCATCCAGGACGACCCGGAGTTCCTGGGGCACCCCGAGCGCCTGCACCGCACGCTGGCCGACGTCCGGCGCCTCGGCTTCACGCACGTCCGCCTGAGCGCGCACTGGGACCGGCTCACCCGCGAGCCGGGCTCGCGCCGGCGTCCGCGGTTCGCCGCGGCCAGCCCGGGCGGTTACGAGCAGGAGAAGTGGCGCGCGCTGGACCGCGCGGTCGAGGCCGCGACCGCGCACGGCCTGCAGGTGATGGTCGACGTCGCCTTCTTCGCCCCCCTGTGGGCGACCACGGGCCACGACGCGGACGAGCCGCGCCCGCGCCACCGCGTCGACCCGCGGGCCTTCGCCGACTTCGCCGTCGCGGTGGCTCAGCGCTACTCCGGGCGCTTCGCCGCGAGCCCGCGCGGCCCGCACGCGCTCCCTCGCATCGAGACGCTGACGCTGTGGAACGAGCCCAACCTGGCCGTCTTCTGGACGCCTCAGCGCCGCGTCCTGGGCGGCGGGCGCATCGCGCTGGACAGCCCGCACGCCTACCGCCGCCTGGCCACGCGCGCCTACTCGGCGGTGAAACGGTCGCGCCCCGATCTGCGCATCCTCGTCGGCGGCCTGGCCTCCGGCCCGGCGTGGGCCCCGACCGCCCGCCAGGCCGGCATCCCCGCCATGCGCTTCCTGCGCGAGATGGCCTGCGTCGACGCCCGCCTGCGCCCCCTGCGCACGCCGGACTGCCGCGACTTCCGCGCGGTCCCCGGGGACGGGCTGGCCGTGCACCCCTACGTCCTGGGCCACGCGCCCGACTTCCGCCCGCGCGGGGACCGGGTCGACACGCTGACCATGGGCAACCTGGACACGCTGAGCGAGCTGCTGCGCAGGTTGGCCGCGCGGGGACGGATCGCCCCGGCGCTGCAGGACGTCTACCTGACCGAGTTCGGCTACCTGACCGACAGCCTGCCGGAGGGTCGCGCGCTGCGCAACGACTTCCCCAAGGTCGAGCTCGACCAGCAGGCGGTCTTCCAGACGCGGGCGCACGAGCTGGCCTGGCTGCGTCCGCAGGTGCGGATGTTCGCCCACTTCCTCGTGCGCGACACGCTGTGCGCGCCGGACGCCGGCCCGCAGTGCATCGACTGGACGAGCGGCCTGCGCTTCGCCGACGGCACGCCGAAACCCGTCGAGGCGACCCTGGAGGCGTCGCTGTACCGCCATCATCCCCGCCGCAGCGGGGAGGTCGACCTGTGGGGCCGGCTGGGCTCGAGCGAGTGGCGGCGCCGAGCGGTGCTGGAGTACGAGGCCGGCGGAGAGTGGCGCGCGGTGCGCCAGGAGCACGTCCGCGGGTTCTCGGGCGGCGGGCCCGACGGGATCTTCTCGGTGCGCCTCGGCGGCGTGCGCAGCGAGCGCTTCCGCATCGGGATGCGCTGAGCCGCGGCCTGCCGGGCCGTTAACACCTCAGGGGTACGATGGCCGGACCGATGAGCACACCGGACGTCGCCCCCCGGCCGGCCGAGGTCGCGGCCGACCTCGACGACAGCCGCCTCTTCTTCAACCGCGCGCTGTCGTGGATCGACTTCAACGACCGGG
>DATLOP010000016.1:0-7239 GCA_035536255.1 Solirubrobacteraceae bacterium | reverse complement strand
GGCCACGGCGCGCAGCGCGCGCGTGCGCTGCACCTCGAAGGCGCCGGACACCAGGCGGTAGCGCTTGCCCGTGACCACGAACCGGTAAGTCCCCAGGGACGCGTCGAGCGGGATCTCCCACTGCGCGAGGTGGCGCCCGGCGGCGTCGACCTTCCACAGCATGTTCAGCCCCAGGTCGTCGTCCGCGCGCACCCACGCACGCGGCGTGCGGCGCTCCACGGTCACGAACGCGCGGTCCAGCGGCCGGTCGTAGCCGCGCGGGCCGCCCTGCCACGCCACCTGCGCGCGCTCCAGGCGCGAGTGGCGCGCCGACGGCTGGGCCGTGAGGCTCGCGGTCGCGGCGCCGTCGGGGTACGGCGGCCCGTCCGGGCGCACGCCGTTGGTCGGGTCGAAGTCGGCCGGCGGCGGCGCGGGCGCCCCGCGCACCAACGCTCCCGCCAGCTTGGCCGCCTCCTCGCCGACCAGCACCGAGGACCAGCGGCCGAACTGCGTGCTGCCGCCCTCGTAGTGCTGGCGGTCGTACTCCTCGGGCGTCGTGAAGTAGTGGACGAACTCGTTGACCAGGCCCGAGATGACGACGCGCTCGACGGGCGACCCCGCGATCGCCGACTCGACGGCGGCGCGCATCCGCGCCCCGACCTCCTTGGTCCCCTCACCGGGGATCGACACGATCAGACGAGGGCCGACGCGCACGGCGAGCAGGGGCACGACGTTGGGCAGGGTGCTCGCGCCATAGACCGACATCTTCATGCCGTGCGGGTCGCCCGTGTCGGGACCGCGCCGGTCCTCGTAGACGTCCCCCGTGGCCTCGTAGAGCGGCCCGCGCTCCTCCTCGGAGCCGGTGGCGAAGGGCGCGCCGACCTCGGACCGGTTCGAGACGCGACCGCCGCCCTGGACCGCCTGGCCGCAGAAGCACAGGCGCGTCCAGCGCACGTCGAGGACCGGCTCGCGGGTCAGGCGCCGCCGTGCGCGCTTCCACGCGCGCAGCATGGCTGCCCCCTCCACGCGTCCGACGTAGTCGGACGCCGCCGGCCCGTGGCGGTCCAGTCCCGCCGACATGTCGCCCTCGTTGGAGTTGCCGTACACGTTGACGATCTCCTGCGCCGCGCCGACGCGGCCGGCGGCGCGTACGCGCGCCTCGAAGACGCGCATCGCCGACGCGGTGTGATCGCCGTTGTAGAACTGGAACGAGGACTTGGTCACGGTCCCGTGGTCGGCGAAGTTCGACCAGGCGCCGATCGGAACGCGGACCGTCCGCCGTCGCCCGCGCCGGCCCCGGCGCACCAGCTTGTCCACGCGCAGGACGTCGACCTCCGGGTCGATCGTGTGCTCATAGCCGCCGGGGTCCTCGGATTCCCTCCCCTCCCCGCGCGCCCGGATGATGCCGTGATTCGCCAGATGCCCCTCGAGGGAGCGGTTGCGGGTGAGGCCGAGGATCCGCGCCGACCCCCAGCCCGCCGCCGCGGGCCCGAGGTCGTCGTCGGCGCGCCGGATCGCGGCGGTCACGCGCTCGGTGAGGAAGCGGTAGAGCTGGGGATCGGCGGGCGCGGGGCGCAACAGGGCCACCCAGCTCATCGCGTCCGTGGCCGTCGCGAGGCTCGGTGCCGCCGTGTTCAGCGACGGGTAGTTGGCGTACCCGCCCGGCCCCGAGTGCGTGTGCGACGCCGAGATCAGGATGTTGCGTTCGCTCAGGCCGCGCGACGCCAGCGCCTCGCCGATGTGGCGCACCATCCCGCCGGGGACCATGAACAGGTCGATGGAGACCAGCGCCACCTTGCGCCCGCCGTTCTCCAGCACCACCGCGCGCGAGTGCAGGCGGGTGTGCTGGCCCTGGGCGGTGCGGTCGGCCCGGGTCCAGCCGCCCAGGTAGTAGCCGGTGGCCGGCGTGATGTCGGCCTTGCCCGCGCCGGCGCGCAGGGCGGCGCCGGCGCCGGCGGGCGCGGCGAGCCCGGCGAGCGCCAGGGCCAGTGCGCAGATCACCCTCTTCCTCATCGCCGCATCCTCTAGCTCGCCTGCTCGCGCAATCGCGTGGGCACCGGCAGCGAGCCGCGCTTCCACTCCACGCGCAGCCGTCCCCGGTCGCGCGGCGTGGTGCGGTAGGAGACGACGAGGGGGGCGCTGTCGCCGGGCAGGATGCGGACTATGAGTCCCAGGCGCTCCTGCTCGTCGGCCGGCAGCGGGTCGGGCTTCTGGTAGGCGGGGTAGATGCCGTGCACGTAGGACTCGGTGAACTGGGCGAAGGAGCGCAGGCGCCGGCCGCCGCCGTCGCGCACGCCCACGTCGGCCGAGCGGATGTCCAGGGGACGCAGCGAGTCGTTGCGCACGCGGCCCACCAGGACGCGGTCGGTGGGAATGCGCCGGACCCGGAAGACCAGCGGCTCGCGCTCCCACACCAGCTCCCCCGTTCGCGACTCCCCGGCGCCAGCTCCACCGCCGCCGTCGCTCCCGCCCCCGCCGCCGCACGCGCTCAGCGCCGCCGCGGCCAGCAGCGCCGCCGCGAGGCCGGGGCGCATCAGCTCGGCTTCGGCTCCGGCGGGACGTCGAACCAGTCGCAGCCGACCGGGCGCGGGTTGTTGCGCGGATCCCAGGCGAAGCACGGGACGACCGTGGAGTAGAGGGCGGGGTCGGTGGGG
Source organism: Solirubrobacteraceae bacterium (assembly GCA_035536255.1). Taxonomy (GTDB): domain Bacteria; phylum Actinomycetota; class Thermoleophilia; order Solirubrobacterales; family Solirubrobacteraceae; genus AC-38. The sequence continues at coordinate 4,606 of DATLOP010000016.1, read as the reverse complement.
CGCGAGACCTCCGAGCCGGGACAGCTCGGCGGCGCGGGATCCGAGCCCTGGTACTGGTGGCCGGGGCCGGACTTCGAGGTGTTGCCCTGCCAGCAGTTGCGCATGCCCTGGCCGTCCCAGGCGAAGTCGTAGCCGTTGGGATCGGCCGTGCCGTCGGGACGCATCCCCATCTTGTTGTCCAGGAACTGGTTGCCGTGGGAGTTGTCGTTCTGACGGTCGGGGTCGCGCTCGCCGCGGTTGACCGCGGCCACCCAGCCCAGGACGACGCCCCACTTCCAGTTGTCGTAGATGTGGTTGTCGCGCAGCAGGTTGCGGTTGCCGCCGCCGATCAGGACGCCGGTGCCGGCGGGCACCTGGAACTGCGGGCAGACGATCTCCCTCTGGCGCCGCTCGAACGGGGTGTTGTTGCAGTAGGTCTGGCGCTCCTGCGTGAAGTAGTTCTCGTTGTTGGAGTTGATCTCGTTCTTCTCCCACCGGAAGCACTCCTGCGGCATGCCGGGATGGCCCGAGGCGAACGAGTCGGTGGCCAGGCCCGTGTTGTTGTGGTGGAAGCGGCTGTCGTGCACGTACGTCGAGTTCCCGGCCGTCCCGGAGTACCCGAGGATGTTGTGATGGGAGTTGACGTTGCGGATCTCGGTCGTGTGATTGCCGCAGCCCGCGCGCGGGTTCGCCGCGGTCCAGCCGCGGTCGCAGAGCCCGTAGGCGTTGCGGTTGATGTAGTCGCAGCCCTTGGCGCCCGAGCCGGGGTAGACGCCGGAGTCGCCGTTGCCGTACGCCTCGATGTGGTCGTAGAGGCCGTGGATCGAGGTGAACGAGAGCACGCCGTAGTTCTGCGCGTAGCGCGCGACGAGCCGGGTGACGCGGAAGCCGTCGACCTCGACCAGGTCGACGTCGTTGAACGCCGCCTGCTCGACGGCGAAGTTGCTCAGGTAGATCCCGTGGGCGCGGTCGACGCGCAGCACGTCCATCTTGCGGCGGTCGCCCTCGATCAGCACGTCCTCCGGCCGCTTGCCGTAGCCGGAGATCTGCAGGTTGCACAGCCGCAGGCACTTCACCGGGAGCGGGTTCTTGGGATCGGGCTCGGGACGCGTGTCGCCGATCACCGCGATCAGGTTGTGGGAGTTGGGGCACTTGAGGTGGAAGTTGCGGTCGGGACGCACCGGCGGGTCGTTGGAGCGCGGCCCGGCCGGCGGCGGCGCGGTGTTCTCGAAGCCCTCGGTCTCGACCCAGTCGTTGGGGCAGGGCCCGGACTTGTAGGTCCCGAACGGGACGCGGCGGCTCGGCTCCTCGCGGTAGACGCCGGGCATGATGAGGATCCGGTAGCCGCTGCTCGCCGCGTTGACCGCGGCCTGGATGTGGCGGAAGCGGCAGCGGCGCAGCATCCGCTGGCGGGAGCGCCGGCCGCTGGCGTCGCTGGCGAAGATCCGCTTGATGCGCGCCAGCGAGTCGGGCTTGCAGACGACGTGCGTGGGCCCGCTGTTGCGGTACTTCGGGATCTGGTTCGTCGCGGGGTCGGGGAACACGGTCCCGCGCTCCGGGTGCGCGGAGGCGAGCGGCGCCAGCACGGCGAGGGCGAGGACGGCCAGGAGCAGGTGTCGCAGCACGCGGGAGGTCACATCTGCGCCAGGTAGGTGCGCGGGATGCGAGCGCGCTCGCTGGGATACACGACGAGGATCCGGTAGCGCAGCTCGAAGGGCGCGGCTCCGTCGCACGCCGTCTCGCGGGTGTCGCAGCGCGCGGTGCCGCGCAGCGTGGTGAAGCAGATGAACCGATGTTGCGAGGCGCGGCGGCAGGCGGGGCGCGTGTAGCGCGCCGGCGCGTCGTCGCCGCGCGCACGGGCCAGGCGCTGAGCGGCCGCGGTCGCGGTCTGCCGGGCCTGGACGGCGCCCAGCGTATGGGCGGGCGCCGCGACCGGGAGCGCCCCGGCGGTCACCGCGCACGCGAGACCGGCCACGGAAAGGATGCGCGCGCGAAGCCCCATGCTCGCAGCGATCCTACGGCAACGCACGCGCGCCGCGCATCAGTCGCAACGCAAGCGTCAGGCGACGTTCCCTCCCTCGGCGCGCCTCCTGGCCGCACCGAGGGAGGGATGCGTCGCTTGGCGGCGGCTAGCCGGTCGTGACCCGGCGGATGGCCGCCTGGACCTGAGCGCGTGTGCCCGCGAAGTCGACCGCGAGGTCCCCGTTCTCCTTGACGATCTTCATCTCGATCTTGGTCGACTTGTTGGTCTGCGTGCCCTCGAGGTCGCACTCGAACGTGGCGCCCTCGCCACCGTCGACCTCCTTGGGGCAGTCCAGCCGCGCACCCTGCTGGGCGAGCTCCTGGTTGATGGCGTTGACTCCGCCGCTGACGTCGCTCTTCTCGCCGCCGCAGCCGGCCGCGAGGGCGGCGAGCAGGACGGGCACTGCGGCCAGGCGCCTGACGATCATGGTCCTCCCTTGGGGTTGAGGCGATCGTTTATATCGGAGCGAGCAGTCGACGAAGACCGGGCAAGCGACGCGTTAGGAGTTCTGGTCTCGACCATCGGGGCGGCCGGATTCGAACCGACGATCTCCGCGACCCAGACGCGGCGCGATACCAGGCTTCGCTACGCCCCGGGGGCCGAGTCTAGCCAGCACTCCTTGAGGCGGTCCATCCACCCCTCCAAGCGCGCGCGCAGCAGCGTGTCGCAGCAGCGGACGTTCAGGACTCCATGAGGGCTGCGCCAGGTGCGGCCGGTCAGTCGGTTGCTGTTGGACTTCCGCTGAAGCTCGATCGATTCCGGTGGGATGCCGAGGAGGGCACCCCAATAGGTCGTCACCTCGATCAGGTCCTGGTCGACGTGGTACTGGAGGCTGTAGGCGACCTTTCGGCTCCCCAGGCGACGGATCCAGCGGTCCGCGAGCGCGACCACTGCGGGGTCGGAGTTGCACAGCGACACCTGGTTTCGCCCCCGCTTGTATCCCTCGGCGATGTACAGGTTCACGAAGTCGCGGAAGGTCGGGTCGGCCGCGAGCCCGTCGAATGTGCGCAGGCCGTCCTCGTACGCATCTTCTCGCAGCCGCCTGAACTTAGCCTGCATCGCGGCGGTGGCGAGTCGCCGGCCCCGGGTCTGGCCGACGGAGGGACCGATGGGCATGTCGCGGACCCACGCATGTGCGGTGGTCCGAGAGATAGCGAGGCACTCGGCAAGCTCGTCGATCGTGAGTTTTCGACGCGCCCGTAGGTCGCGAGCCTTGTCTCGCACGTAGTCCGGATAGGCCATGACCAGGAAGGTTCACGGTCGGGGCGGACGCACCTGGGGCACACTGCCGCGGTGTCCGCGGAGCGGAGATCGACGCGGGTCGGGTACGCGCTGGCCGCGAGCGCGGCGGCCATGTGGGCGCTGAACGGGTCGCTGGCGCGCTACCTGCTCGACGACGGCGTCAGCGCGCTGCGGCTGTCGCAGATGCGCTCGCTGCTGTCGTGGCTGATCCTCGTCGTGGCGATCGGGACCGTGGCGCCGGCGATGCTCAAGGTGGCGCGCGAGGACGTCCCGCGGCTCGCCTTCATGGGGATCGCCGGGCTGGCCGGCGTCCACGCCACCTACTTCCTCGCCATCGACCGCCTGCAGATCGGCGTGGCGCTGACCATCCAGTACCTCGGGCCGCTGCTCATCCTGGTGTGGCTCGCGGTCTTCCACCGCCGGCGGCTGGGGCGGGGCCTGTGGGGCGCCGCCGCGTTGTCGGTGGCCGGCTGCTTCCTCGTCGTGCGCGCCTACGACGCCGGGGCGCTCGACGTCCTCGGCGTGGCCGCGGCGTTCGCCGCCGCGGTGACGTTCGCCGTCTACCTGGTGGCCAGCGAGCGCGCGGGACGGCGCTACGCCCCGGTGACCACGCTGGTCTGGGCCTTCGGGTTCGCGTCGCTGTTCTGGGCCTTCGCCCAGCCCCTGTGGAGCTTCCCGGCCGGCGACTTCGACGGCGCCCGCAACGTCGGCCTCGCGCTCGGCGTGGCCCTGATCGGCACGCTGGTCCCGTTCGTGCTCATGGTCACCGCGGTCCGGCACATCCCGGCGTCGCGGGCCGCCGTGGTGGCCACGCTGGAGCCGGTGCTGGCGGCGCTGTTCGCCTGGGTCATCCACGACGAGTCGCTCTCCCCGCCCCAGATCGCGGGCGGGCTGCTGGTCGTGGCGGCCGTCGTTTGGGTGCAGCTGCAAAGGATCTCGCACGAGATGGAGGCGGCCCCCGACCAGGCGTCCCGCAAGGTCCAGGAGGCTGTGGCGGCGCGCGGTTAGGCCGGGGGACCGGGTCGCCCCGGATCGCCTAGGCTGCGCCGCCCATGGCGGACGTCCAGCCCCTGCGGGCCCTGCACTACGACCTGTCCAAGCTGGGCGCGCTCGGCGACCTGGTCGCCCCGCCCTACGACGTGATCGACGCCGGCCAGCGCAACCGCCTGGCCGCGCGCTCGCCCTACAACGTCGTCGAGGTCGACCTGCCGGAGGCCACCGGCGACCCCTACGCCGCCGCGGCGCGCCTGTTCGCGGGCTGGCAGCGCGAGGGCGCGGTCGTGCGCGACGAGGCGCCCGCCCTGTGGGCGCTGACCCAGGCCTACGACGCCCCGGGGGGCGGGGGCCGGCGCGAGCGCCACG
>DATLOP010000015.1:0-3480 GCA_035536255.1 Solirubrobacteraceae bacterium | reverse complement strand
GTATCGCTGCGCGCACCGGCGCGGGGTGTGACCGCGGTCACACCCCGCGCCGGTGCGCGCAGCGATACTTGCGTGCGTGCAAGCAACTTCCGGGACGGTCGCGCCGCGCGAGCTCGCGCGCGAGATGCTGGCCCTCGTCGGCCATCTCATGCGGACCTCGACGCCGGACTTCTTCCGCGCGCTGAGTGAGCACGAGCTGACGCTGACGCAGGTCAAGATGCTCCACCAGCTCGCCGAGCCGGACTGCGAGCTGCCGCAGAGCGACCTCGCGGAGACGCTGTCCCTCTCCCTCCCCGCCGTGAGCCGGGCCATCGACGGCCTCCAGGAGCGCGGCTACGTCGCGCGCCACGAGGACGACCAGGACCGCCGCGTCAAGCGCGTGACGATCACGGCCGAGGGGCGCCGCGTGCTCGAGCGGCTGACGGAGATCCGGCTCAACATGCTCGAGCGCTTCGCCGCCACCCTGTCGGACGCCGAGCGCGCCGACCTGGCGGCCGCGCTGGCCCCGGTCGTGGAGCGGGTGCGGCGATGACGGCCCGGCTGCGCCTCACCGAGGAGAACCGCCGCTGGTGGACGCTCGTGGCCATGTGCTTCGCGCTGTTCATGATCATGCTCGACAACACGGTGGTGAACGTCGCGCTGCCGTCGATCCAGCGCGACCTCGGCGCCGACCTGGCGGCGCTGGAGTGGACGATCAACGCGTACACGCTGTCGTTCGCCGTGCTGCTGGTCACCGGCGGGCGGCTGGGCGACATCTTCGGCCGGCGGCGGATGTTCCTGGCCGGCGTCGTGATCTTCGCGGTGTCCAGCGCCGCGATCGGGCTGGCCCCGACCGACACCGCGCTGGTCGCCGGCCGCGCCGTGCAGGGCGTCGGCGCCGCGCTGATGATGCCGGCCACGCTGTCGATCATCTCCAACGCCTTCCCGCCCCACGAGCGCGGCAAGGCAATCGGGACGTGGGCCGGCGTGTCCGCCCTCGCGCTGGCCATCGGGCCGGTGTTCGGCGGCTTCCTCACCGAGGAGGTCAGCTGGCGCGCGATCTTCTTCCTCAACCTCCCGGTGGCCGTGGGCGCCGTCGTCGTGACGCTGTTCGCCGCGCGCGAGTCGCGCGACGAGACCGTGGAGCGCCGCATCGACTTCCCGGGCATCCTCACCCTCACCACCGGCCTGACCGCGCTCGTGCTGGCGCTCGTCGAGGGCAACCAGTGGGGCTGGGGCTCGCCGCGCATCGTCGCGCTGCTCGTCGTGGCCGGCCTCGGGCTCGCCGCCTTCGCCGCCGTCGAGCTGCGCACCCGCGTGCCGATGGTCGACTTCTCGTTCTTCCGCTCGCGCTCGTTCCTGGGCGCGAACCTGGTCGCCTTCGTCGTCTCGTTCGCGATGCTGGCGATGTTCTTCTTCATCGCCCTCTACATGCAGAACATCCTCGGCTACTCGCCGCTGGAGGCCGGCGTGCGCTTCCTGCCCTCGACGCTGATGGTGATGGTCGTGGGGCCGCTCGCCGGGCGCGCGTCGGACCGCATCGGGCCGCGCCCGCTGATGGTGGCCGGCCTGCTCATCGTCGCCGCGTCCATGTTCTGGCAGGCGCGCATCGAGGTCGACACCGGCTTCGACTACCTGCTGCCCGCCTTCGTGGCGATGGGCATCGGGATCGCGCTGGTCATGTCGCCCATGAGCACCGCGGCGATGAACGCCGTCCACCCGTCCAAGGCCGGCGTGGCCTCCGGCGTGCTGTCGATGAGCCGGATGGTCGGCGGGACGTTCGGCGTCGCCGGGCTGGGCGCGCTGGTCGCGACGGTCGGCGGCTCGCGACTGCGCGAGCTGCTGCCCGACGTCCCGCACGCGCAGCGCGAGCACCTGATCGACTCCCTGGGCGCGGGCGCGAGCTCCAGTGGGGTGGGCGCCGGCTCCCCGGTGGCCGAGGCGATGCGCGAGGCCTTCGTCCACGCGCTCCAGTACGGGCTGCTGATCGGCGGCGCCGTGGCCCTGGTGGGCGCGGTCTTCGCCGCCACGCTGGTCGGCGACCGCGCCGAGCGCGGGCCCGACACGGTGCTCGGCGACGTCGAGGCGGCGGCCGCGGCGAGCCCCGTGCCCGAGCAGGCGCGCGCCGCCGAGCCCGTCCGCTCGTAGAGCCCGAGTTCACGGGTCTGCGACATATCCTCGCGCCGTGGGGTACACCCTGTGGGAGATGAGCGGGGGGCTGCGCAGGCGAGACTTCATCGGCACCGGCCTGGCCGCGGCCGGGGCGCTCACGCTGGGCCGCGGCTTCTGGAGCCAGGCCCTCGCCGCGCCCGCGCGCCCCGGCCCGGGCCCGTACGGCGCGCTGCGCGCGCCCGACGCCAACGGCCTCATGCTGCCGCCGGGGTTCTCCTCGCGCCTGCTGGCGCGGGGCAACGCCGTGGTGCCGGGCACGGGCTACCCGTGGCACGTGTACCCGGACGGCGGCGCGACCTTCCCGGCGCCCGGCGGCGGGTGGGTCTACGTCTCGAACTCCGAGTCGCTGGCCGCCAGCGGCGCGGGGGCGTCGGCCATGCGCTTCCGCCCCGACGGGTCGATCGACTCCGCCTACCGGATCCTGTCCGGGACCAACGTCAACTGCGCCGGGGGTCCCACGCCCTGGGGCACGTGGCTGTCGTGCGAGGAGTACGACCTCGGCCACGTATGGGAGTGCGACCCGCAGGGCCGCACCTCCGCCGTCCTGCGTGCCGCGATGGGAGCGTTCAAGCACGAGGCGGCGTGCGCCGACCCGCGCGGCCGGCAGCTGTACATGACCGAGGACGAGGGATCCGGCGGGCTGTACCGCTTCACGCCCGCGCGCTGGCCGGACCTGTCCGACGGCCTGCTCGAGGTCGCGGTCGGCGCCCCGACGGCGACCCGGCTGGGCTGGGCGCGCGTTCCCGACCCGAGCGCGCTGACCGGCGCGACGCGCACGCAGGCGCCCGGCATGCGGCGCTTCGCCAGCGGCGAGGGGATCTGGTGGGACGAGGGCGTCGTGTACTTCACGACCAAGGGCGACAACGTCGTCTGGGCCTACGACACGCGTACGCAGGGCCTCGACAAGGTCTACGACCGCGCGGCGACCCCGACCGCCGCGCTGCGCGGCGTGGACAACATCGTCGCCAACCGCGCCGGCGAGCTCTACGTCTGCGAGGACGGCGGGGACATGGAGATCGTGCTGATCACGCCCGACCGGGTCCTGGCGCCGTTCTGCAAGCTCACCGGCCCGGCCGCGGTCTCCTCCGAGATGGCCGGCGTCGCCTTCTCGCCGGACGGGCGGCGCATGTACTTCTCGTCCCAGCGCGGGCTCGACTGGGGCGCGACCTACGAGGTCGCGGGCCCGTTCGCCACGACTCCCCGGCCGCCCGCCCCGGGCGGCGGGGCCCGGCCCGCGCGCCCCCGCCCGCCGCTGCGCCTGTCGGTGTCGGTCCGCCGCGGGATCGGGCTGCGCCGCCTGGTCGGCCAGGGCCTGGAGCTGACCGTCCG
>DATLOP010000014.1:0-6163 GCA_035536255.1 Solirubrobacteraceae bacterium | reverse complement strand
GGGCCCTCACGAGGCCGACCTCGCGGCGCCGGCGGTGGCGGCGAGCGCGCGCGCGGCCTGCTCGGGTGCGTCGGGGCCCTCGAAGACGTCCTCGCCAAGACGGATCGCCGGCACCCGGGTCACCCCGGCCTCGGCCGCGCCCCGTGTCGTCGCGTCCAGCGCCGCCGCCACCGTCCGCATCTCCAGCGCCTGGAGCACGGCGCGCGGGTGCATCTCGCACGCCGCGGCGGCGACGATCACGCCGTCCGGCGTGGACAGGTCGCGGCCGGCAGCGAACGCCTGGCGGAACGCGGCCAGCGAGAAGGCCACGGTCCGGCCGAGCTGGCGGGCGTAGGTGGCGACGAGCATCGCCGGGCGGGGGTCGCCGGGCCACCCGGCCGGCCAGCGGACGGGCTGCACGCGCTGGGCCGCCGCGCGGCGCTCGATCTCGGCCCGGAAGATGCCCGCCTCCTCGGCGCAGCGGAAGGCGTCGGCCCCCCCGGGCAGGTCGGCGGCGACGACCGGCTCCCACTCCGGCACCACGCCCAGCACGTCGGCCGAGCGCTCGGCCACGAGGTAGGCCGCGGGCGACGACAGGTCGTAGGAGAAGACGGGCTGTCGCGCGTGGTCCGCCGTGACGCCTACCCGTGGATCAGCCAGCCGTCGGCGTCGCGGGCCGCCTCCATGACGGCCTCGGACAGGGTGGGATGGCCGTGGATCATGCGCGCCACCTCGGGGTAGCCGCCCTCCAGCAGCCGGACGTTCACCAGCTCCTGGATCAGCTCGGTCGCCTTGCTCCCGCAGATGTGGCCGCCCAGCAGCTCGCCGTAGCGCTTCTCTCCCACCAGCTTGATGACCCCGGTGCGGTCGCCGTACACCGTGCCCGCGCCCACGGCGCCGTACTGGATCTTGCCCACCGTGACGTCGTGGCCGGCGTCGCGGGCCTGCGCCTCGGTGAGGCCGAACGAGGCGACGTTGGGCGTGCAGAACGTGGCGCGCGGGATGTCGACGTGGGGGATGGGATGGGTGGGTTGCCCGGCCGCGTCCTCGACCGCGATCACGCCCTCCTCCGAGGCCTTGTGGGCCAGCGCCGGCCCGGCCACGAGGTCGCCGATCGCGTACACGCCCTCGCGCGAGGTGCGCTGCGCACCGTCGACCTTGACCAGCCCCTGCTCGTCGAGCTCGATCCCCGCGACGTCCAGGCCCAGGCCCTCGACGTCGGGACCGCGCCCGGCGGCGATGACCAGGTACTCGACCTCGGCGCTCTCGCCGCCGTAGGTGAACTTCACGGCGCCCTCGCCCGCCTCCACGCCCTCCACCAGCGTGCCCGTGTGGATCTGCATCCCCTGCTTCTTCAGCCCGCGCGCGACGGCCTTGGAGATGTCGGCGTCCTCGGTGGGCAGGACGCGGTCCAGCGCCTCGAAGAGCAGCGTCTCGGTGCCCAGCCGGGCGTAGGCCGAGGCGATCTCGGCCCCCGAGGCGCCGGCGCCGACCACGGCGATCGACCGCGGAAGCTCGGGCAGCAGCCACGCCGCGGCGGTGTCGATCACGCGGCCGCCGAACTCGGTGCCGGGGATCGGCCGCGGGATCGAGCCGGTGGCCAGGACGACGGTCTTGGCCTCGATCTGGTTGCCGTCGAAGCTGCCGCCCACCTTGACGTTGCCGTCGTCGGTCAGCGCGCCGAAGCCCTCGACGTACTCGATGCCGTTCTTCTTGAGCAGGCCCGACACGCCGCCGGTCAGGGTCTTGATGACCTTGTCGCGGCGCTCGCCGACCTTGGCGAAGTCGACCTCGTGACCGGAGACGGTTATCCCGAAGTCGCCGGCCTCCTCGACCTCCGTGAGCACGTCGGCCGTGCGCAGTACGGCCTTGGCCGGGATGCAGGCGTAGTTCAGGCAGCGCCCGCCGACCACGTCCTTCTCCACGACCGCGGTCTTCATGCCGAGCTGGGCGGCGCGGATCGCCGCCACGTAACCGCCCGGCCCGGAGCCGATGACGACGCAGTCGAAGGAGGATTCGGCCATGGCCCCAGGCTATAGAACGCCCCTCAGCGGTTCGCGCCCGGCCGGTCGGGCATCTGGATGCGCGCCATCGCGCGCACGAGCTTCCAGAACAGCCAGCCCGACGGAAGGCCGATGGCCAGCACGACGACGACCGCCAGGACGTTGGACGCGCGCACGAGCAGCAGCGCCAGGATGACGAGCAGGAAGCCGAGCATGAACTGGAACCCGAGTACCGCCCAGTACTTGGCCCGCCACATCCCCGCGGCGGCGGCCAGGAGCAGGCCCTCGTAGACGACGATCCCGCTCAGGGCCGGGCGCTCGCCGTCGATCTTCAGCCCGGCCATGTAGGCGATGAGGTTGGCCAGGGCGAGCAGCGCGGCCACGATCGCCGCGACGGTGACGGCGGCCGGGCGCTCCCCGGGCTCCAGCGGCTCCAGCGCGGCGCGGATGCGCTCGTTGCGCTCCTCGCTCGACGCGCGGCGGGGGGAGCGCAGGGAGCGCTGCGGCGAGCCGCCGTTCCCCTCCCGCGCCTTGGCCGGGGGCGAGGACGTGGCGGCGCGCTTGCGGCTACGCCGGCCCAACTGTGGCCTCCCGGCGGTCGAGGGCGGCGCGCAGCGCGCGGGCGGCGGCCTCGGGGTCCTCGGCGTCGGCGATGGCGCGCACGACGACCACCCGGCGCGCTCCGGCGTCAAGCACCGGCCCGATGGTGTCCGGGTCGATCCCGCCGATGGCGAACCACGGGACGCGCGCGTGCTCGGCGGCATAGCGGATCGGGTCCAGGCCCACCGCCGGGCGCCCGGGCTTGGTCGGCGTCTCGTGGACCGGGCCGACGGCCACGTAGTCCGCGCCGCCGGACTCCTCGAGCTGACGCGGGGAGTGGGTGGAGCGCCCGATCAGACGGTCGGCGCCGACGACCCCGCGGGCCGCGGCCACCGCGGCGTCGCCCTGCCCGACGTGCACGCCGTCCGCGCCGGCCGCCACGGCCAGGTCGGGCCGGTCGTTGACCAGGAACAGCGCGCCCGCCTCATCGCAGCACGCGCGAAACGTCTCGGCCGCGCGCAGGACCGCCGCGTCGCCGGCCGCCTTGTCGCGCAGCTGCACCAGGTCGACGCCACCGGACAGCGCCGCGCGCAGGAAGTCCGCCGGCCGCGCGCCGCACACCAGGTACAGCCGCGCGCGCTCCAGCCGCGCCCGCCGCTCGTCGCCGAGGTCACCCATCCCCGAAGTCTCCCATCCGGCGAGCCCCGGCCAAGACCGGCACTTCACCGCGAATACCGCGGTCAACTGTCGCCGGTGCCGCGGTCGCGGAGGGGTACGATGGGTGCACGGGAGTCCGACACGGGCTGAGAGGGCGGCATCACCGCCGCCGACCGTCTGAACCTGATCCGGGTCATGCCGGCGCAGGGAGGTTGCTTGTCCACCACATCCGAACATCGTCCCCACGTCGCCGTCATCGGCGCGGGCATCGCGGGGCTCGCCGTGGCCCACCGCGCGGTCGCGCGCGGACTGCGCACGACGGTGCTCGACCGCGGGGCGCCGGGTGCCGCGACGACGGGCGTGGCGGCCGGCATGCTGGCGCCGGTCTCCGAGGCGGCGTTCGGGGAGCGCGACCTGCTGGCGCTCAACCTGGCCGCGGCGGCGCGCTGGCCGGCGTGGGCGGCGGAGCTGGCCTCGGACTCCGGCCGCGATCCCGGGCTGTGCGAGTGCGGCACCCTGCTCGTGGCGCGCGACCGCGACCAGGCCGAGGCGCTGGAGCGCGAGCTGGCGTTCCGCCGCGACTGCGGCCTGCCCGCCGAGCGGCTGCTGCCCAGCCAGGCCCGCGCCCGCGAGCCCGCGCTCTCGCCGGCCGTCCGCCTCGCCCTCGACGTCCCCGGCGACCACGCCGCCGACCCCGCCCGGCTCACGGCCGCCTTGGTGGCCGCGATCGAGCGCGGCGGCGGCACCGTCCGCCCGGACGCGGAGGTGGTGGAGATCGTCGTCGGGGAATCGCGCGTCCGCGGCGTCCGCGTCGCCGGCGGCGCGGTCGTCGAAGCGGACGATCTCGTGATCGCCGCTGGCCCCTGGTCGGATGGGCTGGCCGGCCTGCCGGCGGAGGCCCGCGTGCCGGTGCGCCCGGTCAAGGGGCAGACGGTCCGGCTGCGCGATCCCGCCGGGCCGGGCCTGCTCCGCCGCGTGATCCGCAGCGAGGAGATGTACCTCGTCTCCCGCGGCGACGGCCGCTACGTGCTCGGGGCGACCGTGGAGGAGCGCGGGTTCGACACCGCGGTCACCGCGGGCGCGGTCCATGACCTGCTGCGCGAGGCGGCCGAGCTGGTCCCCGGCGTGCTCGAGCTCGAGATCGAGGAGCTGCGCGCCGGCCTGCGCCCCGGCACGCCGGACAACGCGCCCGTGCTCGGTCCCGGCGCGCTCCCCGGACTGCACTGGGCCACCGGCCACTACCGCCACGGGATCCTGCTCGCCCCGGTGACCGGCGAGACCGTGGTGGCGGGGATCCTCGGCGAGGCCCCGCCCCCCGAGGCCGCGGCGTGCGCGGCGAGCCGCTTCGCGCCCGCGCGCGAAGAGTCCCGCGAGGTCGCCGCCGTCAGCGGCTCGCCCGGCGGAGCCGCATGAGCCTCACGGTCCACGTCAACGGCGAGCCGCGCGAGCTGGGCGACGGGACGACCGTCGCCGCCCTCGTCGCCCAGACCGGCCCCGACCGCCCGCGCGGCGTCGCCGTCGCGGTCGACGCCGAGGTCGTCCCCCGCGGAGAGTGGGACGCGCGCGAGCTGCGCGACGGCGAGCGCGTCGAGATCCTGACCGCGGTGCAGGGCGGATGAGCGATCCGCTGGTCATCGCCGGCCGCCGCTTCGACTCGCGCCTGATCCTCGGCACCGGCGGCTTCGCCAGCCTCGACGCCCTGGCGCAGGCCATCGAGGTCAGCGCGACCGAGCTCGTCACGGTGGCCTTGCGCCGCGTGGACCCGGCGGCCCAGGGCTCGATCGTCGACACGATCGAGCGCGCCGGAGTGGCCGTCCTGCCCAACACGGCCGGCTGCTTCACCGCCCGCGACGCCGTCACCACCGCGCAGCTGGCCCGCGAGGCGTTCGAGACCGACTGGGTCAAGCTCGAGGTGATCGGCGACGACCGCACCCTGCTGCCCGACGGGCCCGCGCTGCTCGAGGCGGCCGAGCGCCTGGTGGCCGACGGCTTCGTCGTGCTGCCCTACGCCAACGACGACCCGATCTTGGCTCGGCGCCTGCAGGACGTGGGATGCGCGGCGGTCATGCCGCTCGGCTCGCCGATCGGCAGCGGCATGGGCATCCGCAACCCCTACAACCTGCGGCTCATGCGCGAGCGGATCGACCTGCCGCTGATCCTCGACGCCGGCGTGGGCACCGCCTCCGACGCCGCGCTGGCCATGGAGCTGGGCTGCGACGGCGTGCTGTGCGCCAGCGCGATCTCCCGCGCCCAGGACCCGACGGCGATGGCGCGCGCGATCCGCCAGGCCGTCGAGGCCGGGCGCACCGCCCGCCTGGCCGGTCGCATCCCCCGCCGCCTGCACGCCGAGGCGTCGACCGCCGAGACGGGCCTGCCCGAGTTCGGAGACCCCGGCGACGGCGAGGCCAGCCAGGCGGCCGAGCCCGCGGTCGAGGCGGATGGCGCGCCTCGAGGGTGACGTCGTCCCGGCGGCCGCCGCCGGGTTCCTGGGCGCGTTCGGCGGGCGCGACGCGCGCGCCTTCGCCCCCCACTGCGATCCCGGCGTCCACTACGAGGACCCGTTGACGCCCGGGCCCCTGCGCGGCTGCGTGGAGCTGGGCGACCACGCCGAGCGGCTGTGGGACGCCTTCCCCGACGTGCGCGTCGAGGCCGCCGGGACGCCGCCCGCCGCCCACGGCGCGATCGCCATCCCCTTCCGCCTCGACGGGACCCACCGCGCCGCCCTCGGCGGCCTGCCCGCCACCGGCCGGCGCGTCAGCGTCCACGGGATCGTCTACGCCGAGCCCGCAGGCGACGGGCGCCTGCTGCGCGTCCGCGCGTTCTTCGATCTCTACGACGCCGGCGTCCAGCTCGGCGTCCTGCCCCCGCGCGGGGGGCTGGGCGAGCGGGCGATGCTCGTGCTCCGCGGCTTCGGCCTGCGGGCCCGCCCTACCGAACCGTGACCGTGCCCTTCTGGTCCGGGTGGATCTCGCAGAAGTAGGCCA
>DATLOP010000013.1:0-12456 GCA_035536255.1 Solirubrobacteraceae bacterium | reverse complement strand
CTCCTCACCGTAGAGGCGGCGCGGGCGGTGGGGCTGGCGGTGGCGGGCGTCGTGCTCACGCCGTGGCCCGCGGAGCCCTCGGCGCTGGAGCGCTCCAACCGCGAGACGATCGCCCGCGTGGGCGACGTCGGCGTGTCCGGCCTGCCGTCCACCCGCCCCGATCCCGAGGCGCTCGCCGAGGCGGGCGAGCGCCTCCCGCTCGACGCCTGGCTCAGCGCGCCAGCATCGGGGACGGGTCGCCCATGACCAGGCCGAAGCGCTCGAGCAGCCCGGGGATGGAGTCCGGCTGCATCTCCAGCCCGTAGCGGGCCGAGAGGGCGCCGAGCTGCGCCGGGTCGGCCTCGGCGGCGTTGCCCATGTCCACCAGCTCGTCGAAGAACTTCTCGAAGCCCGCCGGCGCGATGATCTCCAGGATCCGGCACGGCTCGTCGCCCGCGTTCCAGAACGTGTGCCACTCGTCGCGCGGCTTGAACACGAGGTCGCCGGGACCGGCCTCGAGCACCTCGTCGCCCAGCAGCGCGCCCATGCGGCCCTCCAGGACGAAGCTGTACTCGTCCTCGCGCGTGTGGCGGTGCAGCGGCGCGGCCAGCGCGCGGGGCGGCATCGGGTGCTCGACCAGGGCGAAGTCGCCGCCCGCCTCGTCGCCGTCGATCATGAAGCGGACCCCGATGCTCCCCAGGGACCCGGCCTTCCCGTCTTGCGGTCCGATCACCCTCGCCATGCCCTCGTTCCTTTCATCGCACAGTTATGTCTCGCGGAATCTACACAGGGGCCGCTCCGTCTGTCAAGATTCGCCAGACACCGATGTCCGGCGAAAAGCGTCCATACCGCATGAAGCAGCGCGCCGAGGCGCAGGAGCGCACGCGCCGGCGCATCACCGAGGCCGCGGTCGAGCTCCACGGCACCGTCGGCCCGGCGCAGACCTCGATCAGCGCGCTGGCGCAGCGCGCCGGGGTGCGACGCTCGACCGTCTACCGCCACTTCCCCGACGAGGCGTCGATCTTCGCCGCCTGCTCGGCGCACTTCGTGGCCCAGCACCCCTACCCCGACCCGGGCGCGTGGGCGCAGGTCTCCGACCCCGCGGAGCGGGTCCGCACGGCGCTCGGCGAGCTTTACCCGCACTACGGCCGGGTGGCGACGATGATGGACAACCTCCTGCGCGACGCCCCGCTGGTGCCGGTCGTCGACGCCCAGCTGGCCGGGTTCCGCGGATACCTCGAGGCGTGCGCCGAGGTGCTGATGGCGGGCCGTCGCCTCCGTGGCCGGGCGCACCGGCGGACCCGGGCCGCGATCGGCCACGCGCTGTCCTTCCCCGCCTGGCGCTCGCTGGTGCTCGAGCAGGGGCTGGACGCGGACGAGGCGGCCGGGCTGATGGCCGACCTCGTTGACGCCGCGGCCTAGCAGGCGACCGCGGTGGCCAGCCGGGTGGCCTCGTCGCGGCCGCGCAGGACGATCGGCTCGCCCACGTCCCAGAGGCCGGCCTCGGGGATGCCGGCGCGGCGCACCGCGGCCTCGGAGGCCAGCAGCCGCTCGGCGCGCTGTTTGGCCAGGTCGCACAGGCGGGCCGCCTCGTTGACCGGGTCGCCGATCACCGTGTACTCGAAGCGGGTCACCCCCGCCGGGCGCCGCGCGCTCAACGAGTGGCTGGCCGCACCCACGGACGAGTGGACCGAGCTGCGCGACCCGGGTCTCCTCCAGCTGTTCCTGGGCGCGGATCCCCAGGCCCTGGCCGAGGTCCAGCTGCGCACCCACCGGGCCAAGCTGGCCGAGTACGAGGAGCTGCACCGAACCTCGGACTTCGGCGGCCTCCCCGGCCCGCGCCTGGCCCTGGAGGCCGGCCTGGCCCACGAGCGCGAGTGGGTCCGCTTCTGGGAACGGCTGGCCGACGGCTGAGCGAGTTTCGTGTCGTTGACCACCGTATGGGGGGTTAACCGCACGCGATAGCCTCGCGGCCGATGGCCGCCCCCTACCGGCTCACCGTCCGGCGCGGGTCGAAGGTCCGGCGTGAGCGCTTCGACGAGCTGGACGCCGCGCTGGAGGCGCTGGAGCGCGAGATGCGCGCGCTGGCCCAGACCGAGCGCCGCGGGACCGTGGACCTGCGCTACCGCGAGTTCGAGCCGGTGGCCCAGGTGGCCGCCCGCGCCGAGGTGTCCGGCCCCGGCCGGCTGCGCGCCGGCGTCGACCTGCGCGGGGACGGGTCGGCGGAGGCGTTCGTCGGGCGCCTGCGCCGCCGGGTCGTCGAGCCGCGCAAGCGCGAGTCGCCCTACGACGCGCTGCGCCGCGCCCTGCGTCAGAGGACGAGCGCCGGGCCGTAGCGGCGCAGCCAGCGCTGGTGCTCGCGGTGGTCGGGGCAGCGGCGCCCCAGCAGCGACCAGAAGCGCGGCGAGTGGTCGGCCACCTCGAGGTGGCACACCTCGTGCCACACGACCGCGTCCAGGACGCCCTCCGGCGCCAGCAGCAGGCGCCAGTTGAAGCTCATGGCCCCGGTGGTCGAGCAGCTGGCCCACCGCGTGCGCTGGCCGCGGATCGAGAGCGGCCCCCATTCCAGGCCGACCTCCGCGCACGCGCGGTCCAGCCGCGGAGAGATCTCCGCGCGCGCGGCCCGGCGAAACCACCGCTCGGCCGCCTCGCGCCAGTCCGGGGAGACCCCGGCCGGCGCAGCCGCCCCCGGCGAACCCGCCCCCGGCGCAGCCGCCCCGCCGGTGCCGGGGACGAGCAGGTCGTCGCCGCGGCGGTGGGCTCGGACCCGGCCCGCTTCGGGCACGAGCCGGAGCTCGCCGTCGAGGTAGGGCACGAATCCCGGGCGGCGGCCCAGCTCGCGGCGTGCGCGCTCGATCTCGGCCAGGCGGCGCGCCACCCACGGACCGAGCTCGCGCATCGCCTCGCGGGCGTCGCGCTCGGTCCCGCGGCGCGGGAGGACCACCTCGACGCCCTCGAGCGCGTCCACGCTGACGCGCACGCGCCGGGCGCGGTCGGAGCGGCGGATGCGGTACGGAACCTCGGTCACCCAACGGCAAGGCTAGGCTGCGGCGACGATGGACCGCTGGCAGGTCAAGCTCCCGCGGGGCGTGAAACCGCCCTTCGAGGTCTACGTCAACGGTGTCCCCCAGCGCGAGGGCGCCGACTACGAGATCGGCGAGGGCGTCCTGCTGTTCGACCGCCCGCTGGCCAAGGAGGGGCGCCTGGGCCCCTGGCGCTGGTTCCTCGGCGCCTGGGGCATCGGGACCTACCGCAAGCACGACGCGGTGGACGTCCGCTACGAGGCGCGGGGGCGCCCGCAGGTAGCCCACGCCCTGGACATAGAGCCGCCCACCAAGCCGAACGTCCCGCAATGACGGTCCTGGCAGGTAGTGCGGGACGTTCGGGCTAGAGGGGGGCGGGTGCCTCGCCGCGGACCCAGGGGCGGTGGAGGCGCAGGGCGGAGAGGATGGCGCGGGTGGCCGGGGAGCGGTTGAGGGTGTAGAAGTGGATGCCGGGTGCGCCGCGGCGCAGGAGGTCGGCGCACTGCTCGGTCGCGTAGGCCACGCCGAACTGCAGGACGGCGTCGGGATCGTCGGCCCGGCGGTCCAGCTCGGCCCGCAGGCCGTCGGGGATCGAGGCCCCGCACATCCCGGTGATCGTGGTGATCTGCTTGACGTTGGTGATCGGCATGATCCCGGCGACGATCGGCACGTCGATCCCCACGGCGCGGGCCTCGCGCACGAAGTCGAAGTACAGCTCGTTGTCGAAGAACAGCTGGGTGACCAGGAAGCGGGCGCCGGCGTCGACCTTCTCCTTGAGGAAGCGGAGGTCCGCCGCCAGGTCGGTCGCCTCGCGGTGCACCTCGGGGTGGCACGCCGCGCCCACGCTGTAGCCGTAGTCGGCGGCGATCATCCGCGCCAGCTGGGTCGAGTACTCCAGCCCGCCCGGATGGCGCTTCCACTCGGTCTCGCCGCGCGGCGGGTCGCCGCGCAGGGCGAGCACGTTCTCGATCCCGGCCGCCCCCACCTCGTCGAGGATCTCGCGCAGGCGCTCGACCGGCTCGCCGACGCAGCTGAGGTGCGCCATGGCCTCGATCCCCAGGTCCTGCTTGATCCACTTGGTGATCTCGACGGTGCGCGCGCGCGTGGTGCCGCCGGCGCCGTAGGTGACCGACACGAAGTCGGGCCCCAGGGGCCCCAGCGTGGCCAGCGTCTCGCGCAGCGTGACCTCGCCCTCGGGGGTCTTGGGCGGGAAGAACTCGAAGGAGAACACGGGCCCGTCCGCGCTCTCGATGATCTCCTCGATCCGGGCCATCCCCGGATTCTACGAGCGTCGGCGCTCCCACATCTGCAGCGCGCCCAGCTCGCGGTAGCCCACGCGCCGGTAGACCGGACGACCCAGCTGGGTCGCCTGCAGCGTCGTCGTCTCGCAGCCGGCCTCCCGCGCGTCGAGCAGCGCCTGGCGCATGAGCCCGGTGGCCAGCCCCCGGCCGCGCGCCGCCTCCCGCGTGCCCACGTTCCAGATCGCGCAGTCGCCGTCCACGTGCATCGCCGCCACGCACGCCACCGGGACGCCGCCGTCGCGCGCCACGTACACCTCCTCCATCCAGGCCATCCGCCGCGCCGCCGGCCCGGCCGGCCAGTGGAAGGCCTCCTCCAGGACCGAGCACATCTCGGCGATCAGCTGCGGGCCGCGCTCCCAGTCCAGGCCCTCGGCCCCCCGCGCCACGTCGAGGTCGGCGAGCGGCGCGGCCATCGCCTCCGGCCAGGCGTCCAGGACGTGGCCCGCCGCCTCCAGGCCGCGCGCCATCGCGGTGTCGCCCTCCGGGGTCCAGACCGTCCACGCCTGCACGCCCGCCTCGAGGTAGGCGGCTTCCAGCTCGTCGCGCGCCGCGAGCAGGGCTTCGGGATCGCGGTAGACGACGCTGTTGAAGACCGAGCGGTCGGGGATCGAGGGCGTCACTGCGGCAAGCACCCCGTCCGGGCCGATCGTGCGCTCGGCGACCCGCCCGAAGAAGGCCTCCATCGAGTCCAGCATCCGCTCGTACAGCACGTCGTCGGTCACGCCGCCTCCCAGCGCTCGGGCTCGCCCTCCACGCGCCGGGCGCGGCCCGCGCGCTCGAGGTGCACGAGGTAGGACAGGGTCTCGGACAGCCACCACGATGCGGTCATGGCGTTCAGCGGCTGACCGTACACGTCGGGGACGACCTCGACCACGGTCCGCGGCGGACCCTGCGCGATCGCGCCCGCCACCTGCGCCACGCGCTCGTGCACCAGCGTCCGGTTGGCCTCGACGTGGCCGCGCACGTCGGTGAACGGCTTGCCGTGGCCGCTGAGGCACAGCCGCGCGTCCAGCGCGTCCACCTTGTCCAGCGAGGCCAGGAACTCGCCGGCCGGGTCCCGTGTCCAGCCGTAGTCGTAGTACAGCGAGACGCGGCCCAGCAGGTGGTCGCCCGAGATCAGCACCCGGCGGTCGGGCTGGAACAGGCAGACGTGCGACGGGGCATGGCCGGGCGTCTCGTACACGTGCCACGGGCCCAGGTCGGTGTCGATCGTCACGCCCTCCACCAGGTCGTGGTCGGGCTGGGCGATGGCCGCCACGCCGAACCCCTGGCCCTTGCGCGCCTCGGCGTAGGCGCGCAGCGGCTCCTCGGGCACGCCGGACTGCCGCGCCACCTCGACGCGCCGCTCCCACGCCGCCTCGGGGTCCTGCGCCGAGCGGGTCATGTGCTCGTGGTTCGGGTGCATCCACAGCTCGGCCCCCGAGCGCTCCATGATCGGCGCCGCCTGCCCGTAGTGGTCGGAGTGGGCGTGGGTGCAGGCCAGCCGTCGCACGTGGTCGACGCTGAGGCCCACCTGGTCCAGCGCGCGCTCCAGGTGGGCGAACGATCCGGGCTCGTGCATGCCCGTGTCCACGAGCACCACGCCGTCGCCGGCGGCCAGCGCCCAGGCGTTGCAATGGGGCACGCCGGGCCACGGCAGCGGCAGGCGCAGTCGCCAAACGCCGGGGATCACGCGCTCACCGCGACCCACCTCTCTCTTGCGACCCGCCTCCGGCATGGCGCGGCACGATAGCCTCGGCTCCCCATGGCCAGCACGCAGACGGACGAGGCGACCGAGGCCGAGCGCATCGGGCGCGATTACTTCGAGGCCCACGGCCGCCGGGACATCGACACGGTGGCAGGGCTGTGGGAGCCCGGCGGCATCGCGCGCGTCGTCGGGCTCACCGACCTCGTCGCCCCGCACGGCATCCGCGACTTCTTCGGCGAGATCTACGCCGCGATCCCCGACTTCGGGCTGGAGACACTCAGCGTCACCGCGCAGGACGAGCGCTGCGCCGTGCGCTGGCGCGCCACCGGCACGTTCGCGGGACCGGGCCGCTTCCAGGGGCTGGAGCCCACCGGCGCGCGCCTGGAGCTCGAGGGCTGCGATGTCGTCGCCGTGCGCGACGGGAAGGTCCGCCAGCTGGACGCCTACCTGGACGGCGCCGACATGGCCCGCCAGCTGGGAGCGCTGCCGCCGCAGGACTCCCCGGCCGAGCGGCGGATGACCGGCGCGGTGAACCTCCGCACGCGCCTGCAGCGCGCGATGTGCGAGGCGCCCAAGGAGGTGGCCGAGGGCGTCTGGGTGGTCCGCGGCGGTCTCCCCACGCGCGGGTTCAACACGTACTTCCTGCGCGACGGCGACGGCGTCGCGCTCTACGACACGGGCATCCGCGCGATGGCCGGGGGGCTATCGGCCGCCGGGGCGTCGCTGGGCGGGATCACGCGCATCGTGCTCGGCCACTCGCACATCGACCACCGCGGCGCCGCCCCGGCCCTGCGCGGCACGCCGGTCTTCTGCCACCCGGACGACCGCGAGGACGTCGAGGGCGACGCCGGCATCCACTACTCCGACCTGTCCAAGCTGCCCATCCCGGCGCGCTGGGTCTACGGCCGGCTCGTCCCCACCTGGGACGGGGGCCCCGTCCAGGTGGACGGCACGCTGGAGGAGGGCGACGACGTCGCCGGGTTCGAGGTCGTCCACCTGCCCGGCCACGCGCCCGGCCTGATCGGTCTGTGGCGCGCGTCCGACCGCGTGGCGATCGTCGGCGACGCGTTCTACATGTACGACCCGCCGAAGCTGCGGCCCAGCCGCACCCCGGTCGTCCCGCCCGCCGCCTTCAGCCACGACGTGGATCGCGCGCGCGAGTCGATGCGCAAGCTGGCCGCGCTGGAGCCGGAGACCGCCCTCCCCGGTCACGGCGCGCCGCTGCGCGGCGACGTGCGCGGCGCCCTGGAGCGGGCCGTGGCCTAGCCGCCCCGCGGGTCGCGCCACATCGGCCACACCGGCGGCCCGCCGGGGAAGCGCAGCTCGCCGGTGACGCGGAAGCCGAAGCGCGAGTAGAAGGCGACGTCGCGCTCGGTCGCCGTCTCCAGGTAGGCGCCGACCCCGTCGCGGTCGCACTGGGCGAGCACCGGCGCCAGCAGCGCTGTACCCAGGCCGTTGCCCTGGTGGGGCGGGTCGACGCCCAGGACCGCGAGGTACCAGTGCGGCGCGACCTCCTGGTGGGCGCGGTCCACCCGGCCGTTGCCGATCGCCGCGCGCAGCGTCCGGCGGCCCAGGCCCACGGTCAGCGGCAGCATGTCGGCGAACCCCCGCCACCCCAGGTCCCAGCGCTCGGGCGCCGCCCAGACCGCGGCGCCGATCCCCGGGACCGCGTAGACCTCCTCCTGCCCCAGCAGCTGGCGCACGCGGATGTCGAAGAACCGCGGCGCCCAGCGCCGGCGCGCGTCCTCGCGCGGGAACATCCAGGCGAAGACCGGGTCGTCGTGGAACGCGCGCCCCAGCGCCCCGCTGAGCGCCGGGACGTCGTCGGCCGTCGCCTTGCGCACCTGGGCCATGCGGGCGCAGTATCCCGTGCGGCGTGTAGCGTCAATCGCAATGCGCCGCACGAAGATCGTCGCCACCATCGGTCCCGCCTGCGACGACCACGAGACGCTGGTCCGCATGGTCGACGCGGGGATGGACGTGGCGCGGCTGAACTTCTCGCACGGCACGCCGCAGGAGAAGGCGGAGACGGCGGCCCGTCTGCGCACCGCGGCCGACCGCGCCGGGCGCCCGGTGGCGCTGCTGCAGGACCTGCCCGGGCCCAAGCTGCGCATCGGACCCCTGCGCGACGGCGTGGCCGAGCTCAAGCCCGGCGATCGCGTGACGTTCCTGTGCGGCACCGACGAGCCCGGCGACGCGAGCCGCATGTCGGTGGCCTGGCCGGGGCTGGCCCAGGCCGTCGCGGCCGGCGACGTCCTGTACCTGAGCGACGGCACCGTGCGCCTGCGCGTGGAAGGCGTCCGCGACGCGGAGATCGACGCCGTGGTCGAGCTGGGCGGGGCCGTGTCCTCGCGCCAGGGGCTCAACGTCCCCGGCGAGCTGGCGGCGCTGCCCTCGGTGCAGGAGGAGGACCTGGAGCTGCTGCGCTTCGGCGAGTCGATCGGGGTGGACATGGTGGCGCTGTCGTTCGTGCGCCGGGCCCAGGACGTCGAGGCGGTCCGCGAGCACACGCGCCTGCCGCTGATCGCCAAGATCGAGAAGCCGCAGGCGGTGGACAACGCCGAGTCGATCGTCCATGCCGCGGACTGCGTGATGGTGGCCCGCGGCGACCTGGGGATCGAGCTGCGCATCGAGGAGGTGCCGCTGGTGCAGAAGCGCGTGATCGCCCTGGCCGGCGCGCTGGCGCGGCCGGTCATCACGGCGACGCAGATGCTGGACTCGATGGTCACCTCGTCGCGCCCCACCCGGGCCGAGGTCACCGACGTGGCCAACGCGATCCTCGACGGCACCGACGCCCTGATGCTCTCCCAGGAGACGGCGGTGGGCGCCTACCCGGTGGAGACGGTGGCGATGATGGACTCGATCGCCCGGGTGACGGAGACCGCGCTGCCCTACGACGAGTGGAACGAGGGCCGCGTGCGCCGGCTGGAGCGCCGCGACCAGGACCCGGCGTACACGCTCGCCTACAACGCCTGCGCGGCCGCGCGCCAGCTCGAGCTCTCCGCGCTCGTCGTCCCCACGCTGTCGGGCCGCTCGGCGCGGATCATCTCGGCCCACCGCCCGCAGGTCCCGATCCTCGCCCTGTCGCCGGGCAAGGAGACCGTGCGCCGCTGTGCCCTGATGTGGGGCGTCCAGGCGGCCCGGATGCGCCGCCACGAGGTCACCGAGGAGCTGATCGCCGACGCCGCCGCGCGGGTCGTCGAGCTGGGCTGGGCGCAGCCGGGCCAGCGCGTGGGGATCACGGCCGGACTGCCCAGCGGCCGCCCGGGCACCACCTCGCTGTTCCAGATCCAGCGGGTCTAGACCCGAGCCCCGCCGTAGAACTCGGCCTCCGCGCGGCCCAGCTCGGTCACGGGCTCGTCGCCGTAGATCCACTCGCGGGCGATGCGGTGCCAGTTGGCGGTGGCGCGCAGCTGGCCCAGGACGGCCAGCGTGAGCATCTCCATGCGCCGGCCGAAGAGGTGCTCGGGGCGCATGTCCTGGTGGCGCATCTGGCGGAAGTGCGAGGAGCGCGGGTCCGACGCCTCGATCATCACCGCGGTGGCGATCTCCGGGGTCAGCTCGATCTCCTCGTCGGTCGTGTACCACCAGATCGAGTCGCGCACGTAGTCCATGAGGATGTCGGGGTCCACGCGCTCGGGGTGCGGGAGGAACCCCGCGTCGCCCAGCAGCTTGTGCAGCAGCGGGCGGTCGTCCTGGACCACGGCGCGCTGGCAGGCCAGCTCGAGGTCGACGTCGTCGGAGTCCATGCGCTTGAACAGCCCGAAGTCCAGGAAGGCCAGGCGCCCGTCGGCCATCAGCATGTAGTTGCCGGGATGCGGGTCGCCGGAGAACTGGTGGTGGCGGTACAGGCAGCCCATGTAGAAGCGGAAGATGACCTCGCCAATGCGGTCGCGCTCCTCGGGCCCCAGCGCCTTGTGCGCCTCGAAGCCCGTGCCCTCGACGAACTCCGTGACCAGGACGCGCTCGCGGGACAGCCGGGTGACCACGTCGGGGACGACGACGAACGGGTGGCCGCGGTAGATCCGCGCCAGCGCGCGCTGGTTCTGGGCCTCCAGCTCGTAGTCGAGCTCCTCGTTGATGCGCTTGCGGACCTCGTCGGCGATCGCGCCCACGTCGATCCCCGGGGCCACGCGCTTGAGCAGCCGCAGGATCAGCCCGAGGTTCTGCATGTCGGCGCGCACGGCGCCGGCCACGCCCGGGTACTGGACCTTGACCGCGACCTCACGCCCGTCGTGCAGCGTGGCCCGGTAGACCTGGCCGATCGAGGCCGCGGCGATCGGCTCGGTCTCGAAGGCCGAGAACTCCTCGTCGACCGGGCACTCCAGCTCCTGCTCGATGACCTTCTTCATGTCCTCGAAGCGGACCTTGGGCGCCGCGTCGCGCAGCTCGCCGAGCTTGCGCTGGAACTCCTCGCGGTACTCCTCGGGGACCAGGCCGACGTCGAGGAACGACATGACCTGGCCGAGCTTCATCGCCGCGCCCTTCATCGTCCCCAGCACGGTCACGATCTGCTCGGCGGTCTCGATGTGGCGCTTCTCCAGCGCCTTGACCGACGCCTCGTCGGAGCGCGTGACGTTGGCCATCTTGGTCCCCGTCTGGCGGATCGCCGCGCCCGCGGCCACCCGGCCCACCCGGGCGGTCCGCCGGACGCGCCCGGTGGGGATCTTGTCCTGGGCCATGGGCAGATCCTACGAGCCGCGCTGCACCTGCGAGCCGGGCACGATGTCGTCGCGCCCGTCGGGCCAGCGGACCCACGCCTTGTGGCCGCCGTCGTAGTCGTCGCCGAGCAGGACCAGCGTGGCCGGCTCGCCCAGCGCGGTGCACGGCTCGTCGCCCTCGGGGTCCAGGCCGCGCCACACGCGCACGAAGGCGTTGCCCTCCCACTCCTGCGCCACCGTCGTCGGGTCGGTGTGGCCGGGGTGGATGCGGGTCTCGGGCGGGAGCTCGAGCAGCCGGTCCATGATCGAGGCGCGGATGTCCTCGAACGTCGTGTGGCCGGGCGCGCGCACGCCCCCCACCGAGTTGCGGAACAGCGTGTCGCCGGTGAACACGTTCCCGTCGACCAGGAAGGACAGCATCCCCGCCGTGTGGCCGGGGGTGTGGATGGCCTCCAGGCGCAGCTCGCCCGCCTGCACCACGTCGCCCGGCGCCAGCGTGCCCGTCCGCCCCTCGACCTCCTCGAGCTCGTGGCCCAGCACGGCGGCGTCCGGGTGCGCGGCGAGCACCTGGTCGAGCTCGCACACGTGGTCGTAGTGGTGATGGGTGAGCAGGACGTGGGACAGGGCGAGGCCGCGGTCCCGGATCGTCCGCAGCAGGGGCTCGACCGGCCCGCCCGCGTCGATCATCACGGCCGTGGTCCCGTCGGACACCAGGTAGGTGTTGGACAGGAACTGTTCGTGCATCGAGCGCTCGAGGTCCATGGTGGGAGACTATGTCCCATGGCCCTCATCCACACCTGCTACCGGATCGCCGACGTCGACCGGTCGGTCGCGTTCTACGAGGCGCTGGGGTTCCAGGAGGTCGGGCGCATCCCGATCCGCGACGAGGCGGTCAACGTGTTCATGAACATCCCCGGCGACGGCGACATGCCGCGCCTGGAGCTGACCCACAACTTCGGCGTGGGCAGCTACGAGATCGGCACGGGCTACGGCCACATCGCGATCACCACGCCCGACCTCGACGCGCGTCTGGCCGAGCTGGCCGAGCAGGGCATCGAGCCGGAGAAGCCGCCCTACAGCGTGCGCGAGGGCGGCTCGAGGCTGTGCTTCGTGCGCGACCCCGACGGCTACCGGATCGAGCTCATCGAGTCGGCGTAGGCGCGGTGACCCGGGCCGAGGCGCGCCGGACGGCGGTCATCGACCTGGGGTCGAACACCTTCCGGCTGGTCGTGTTCACGGCGGTCCCCGGCGCGTGGTGGCGGCGCACCGACGAGATCTACGAGCCGGTGCGCATCGGCGCCGGGATGGTCGAGGGCGGACCGCTGAAGCCCAAGCGCGTGCGGCGCGCGCTGGACACGGTGGAGATGTACGCGGGGTTCCTGCGGGCCACGGGCATCGAGGCGGGCGACGTCCGGGCGGTGGCCACGAGCGCCATCCGCGAGGCGTCCGACCGCGACGAGTTCGTGGCCCGCGCGCGGGAGGCCACCGGGCTCGACGTGCGGGTGCTGTCGCGCGAGGAGGAGGCGCGCTACGGCTACCTGGCCGCGGTGAACTCCTCGACGCTCGACCACGGCGCGGTGCTCGACCTGGGTGGCGGCAGCCTGCAGCTGGTGCGGGTGGACCACCGGGTGGCGCAGGAGTCGGGCTCGTGGCGGCTGGGGACGGTGCGGATGACCGAGGCGTTCCTGGAGTCGGGCGGCGAGGAGCCCGCGACGAAGAAGCAGCTCAAGGCGCTGCGCGCGCACGCCCGCGAGGCGCTGGCCGACGCGCCGTGGCTGGCCACCTCCGGCGAGCGCCTGGTCGGC
>DATLOP010000012.1:0-8441 GCA_035536255.1 Solirubrobacteraceae bacterium | reverse complement strand
GGGCGCGGACGCCTACCAGCTGCGGCTCACCGGGCGCGCGCCCGGGCTGCGCGCGCACTTCGTGGCGGTCCCGCGCCGGGCGCGCCCGGCCGCTCGCCGGTGGTCCGCCCCCGCCGCGCCGGCGATCGTGGGACGGGACGCCTGGTGCGCGGCGCAGTGCCCGCCGCGCGAGGACCCCGGCTACGGGAACGTGCGCGTCGGCTTCGTGCACCACACGGTCAACGCCAACGACTACACGCCGCAGGAGTCGCCGGCGATCGTGCTGGCCATCTGCCGCTACCACCGCAACTCAAACGGGTGGTCGGACGTGGGCTACAACTTCCTCGTCGACCGCTACGGGCAGGTGTTCGAGGGCCGCGCGGGGGGCGTCGACCGGGCGGTGGTGGGCGCGCAGGCCTCGGGCTACAACTCCGCCTCGACCGGCGTGGCGAACATCGGCGAGTTCTCCACCGAGGGCCAGACGCCGGCGGGTCTGGGCGCCCTGGCGCGGCTGCTGTCCTGGAAGCTGGGGCTGCACGGCGTCCCCTACGAGGGACGGGTGACGGTGAACGGGCGGACGTTCGAGCGGATCTCCGGGCACCGCGACGCCAACTCGACCGGCTGCCCGGGCGACGCGCTGTACGCGCAGCTGCCCGAGCTGCGCCGCCGGGTGGTCACGGGCGACTTCGGCCCCGGTGCGGCCGGGGTGCCGGGGCTGGCGCTGGCCGTCCCGGGACGGGTGCGCGTCCCCGACAGCGCGAGCTTCACCGGAACGCTGTCCGACGGCGCCGGAGCTGCGCTCGGCGGGCGGACCGTGCAGCTCCAGGCTCGCCTGGCCTCGGGGGAGTGGCGGGAGCTCGGCGCGGCGGTCACGGGACCCGACGGCACGTGGGCGCTCAACCTGCCGACGACGCGCAGCGGGACGTTCCGCGCGCACTTCCCCGGCGACGCGACCGTCCCGGCCGTGACGTCGCCCGAGCGCCGGGTCCTCGTGCTCCCGCGCGTCGAGATGCGCGCGACGCGCGCCCGCGTCCGCCGCGGGCAGGTCGTGACGGTGCTCGGCGGCGCCTCGCCGGCCAAGCCGGCGGTGGAGGTCGTGGTGTGGCGGCGCGTGCGCGGCGTCAACCGGTTCGCCGGGCGCTTCGCCGCGACGGTGCGGGGCCGCGGCTTCCGCGCGCGGATCCGCGTGCGGTCCGCGTCGCTGTACCGCTTCCAGGCGCGGACGCGGGCCGACGCCGCCAACGCCGCGGGCTCGTCCAACGTCGTCTGGGTCCGGGCCGGCTAGTTCTCAGCGGGGCGCCGGCGGGCCCGGTGGATCGACGATGTCGCGACCCGTGGGGCGCAGCTCGGCGTCGAGCTCGAGCTGCCAGTAGTAGCGCGAGAACGTCACCCCGGCGCGGTACTCGCCGACGTGCGGCTCGACGGTCTCGCCGGCCGCCATGCGCACGATCAGCTCGGGGTACGTGCGCCCGGGCAGCGCGGCGTACATCGGCGCCGGGAACGCGCCCCCGAAGCGGGTGTTGACGTCGGTGATCCCCAGGCCGACGTCGCGGTCGCGGAACGCCTGGACGGTGCACGGGCCGCGCACCCCGAGCGCCTCGGCGACGCGGCGGCCCAGGTCCACCAGCTCGGGGTCGTGCAGGACGGTGCCCTTGATCGACTCGCCCCCGCGCGACTCCAGCATCGAGCGCGGGATCGCGTTCAGGCAGCGCCCGTGCAGGTCGCAGAGCAGGTCGATGGAGAACTCCGGGCCCTGCATGAGCTTCTGGACCATCACCGGCTCGTCCACGTAGCGCACGAAGAAGTCCACCTGCTCGGCGTCCGCCGCGGGGTGGATCGAGCGCGCCCCCGACCCGCGCCGCGGCTTGACCATGGCCGGGAGGAAGTCGACCGGCTCGCCGGGCAGGACGGTGGGCGGGGAGGGCAGGCCGAGGCGCTCGAGCAGCCGGTGGGTCTCGTACTTGTCGAACGTGGCCGCGGCGACGTCGGGGTCGGGGACGAACGCGGGCAGCCGCCCGGCCGCGCGGGCGTGCGCCAGGACCTCCAGGTCGAGGTCGGTCAGCGGCACCACGGCCCCGACGCCGTGCTCGTCGCACAGCGCCTCCAGGGCCGGCACGTACGCGGGGTCGTCGAAGCGCGGGACGCTCGTGCGCACGTGCGCCGCGTACTGCGCCGGGGCCAGCGGGTTGGGGTCGGCCGCGACCACCGTCGTGTGCTGGGCGAACGCCGACACGATGTCGTAGCGCTTGCCCACGCCGGTCAGGAGGACCGCCGGAGGCGTCATGCGCGGCTCCCCCTCATCGCCATCCGCCGGTCTCCCCCTTGTACAGGCCCTCGCCGCGCAGGAGGATCCTGAGCGTCCGCGCGAGGATCTTCAGGTCGAGCGGGAGCGACCGGTGCTCGACGTACCAGAGGTCAAGCTCGATGCGCTCGTCCCACGGCAGCGAGGCGCGCCCGTTGACCTGCGCCCAGCCGGTGATCCCGGGCCGCGCCGCCAGGCGCCCGCGCTGGCGCGGCGTGTACTGCTCGACCTGCACGGGGATCGTCGGCCGCGGCCCGACGATCGACATCTCCCCGCGCAGCACGTTGACCAGGGTGGGCAGCTCGTCGAGCGACGTGCGGCGCAGGAACGCGCCGACCCGGGTGATGCGCGGGTCCCCCTCGTTGACCGCCATCCCCGCGCCCTGGTGCTCGGCCCCGTGGACCATCGTGCGCAGCTTCCACAGGTCGAACGGCTCGCCGTCGCGCCCCACCCGGCGCTGGCGGTAGATCGGATGGCCGGGCGACTCCAGGCGGATGGCCGCCATCGCGACGAGCAGCACCGGACCGCCCACCACGAGCCCAGCGGCCGCCAGCACGACGTCCATGGCCCGCTTCACGCGGCGACCTCCCCGGCGCGCATCCGGGTCCTCATCGCGTCCCCTCCGCCGGCTCCCAGCCGGCCGGGGTGCCGTGACGCAGCCAGTCCCACAACCCGGCGGCCAGCGAGGCGGTGGTCAGGACGTAGTAGCGGGCGACGAGGAGCGGCCGCGCGGGAACGAACCGGGCCAGGACGGCGGCGGCGGGCAGCGCGAGCTGGGCGGCCAGGGTGACCACGTAGAGCGGCCCCGCTCCCGCGGCGGCGAGGGCGAGGTTGAGGGCGAGGGCGAGGGCGTGCAGGAACGGGGTGGCATAGCGCAGCACGCGGTGCGAGGCGACCATCAGCGCGTACAGGGGGCCGTAGCCGCGCGGCGAGAGCATCCCGCCGCGCAGGACGATCGGCCAGGTGTGGCTCATCATCCGCCGCTTGCGGGCGAACTCGCCCTCGATCGACGGGACCATCTTCTCCACCGCGCGCGCCCGCGGCGCGTACACCGCCCGCCAGCCGCGCTTGACCATGTTGAACGGGAAGGACAGGTCGTGGCCCATGATCGGGTCGACCTCGAAGTACGCCTCGCGCCGCGTGGCGTAGATCGCGCCGTTGCCCGCGGTGACCGAGGCCAGCCGGGACTCGCGCTCGCGCAGCCACGTCTCGTAGCGCCAGTACACCCCCTCCTGGTTGGTCCCCCCGGAGTCGACGAAGCGCACCTGGCCGCACACGTAGCCGACCTGCGGGTCGGCGAACGGCGCCACGAGCTCGCGCAGCGCGCCGGGCTCCCACGTCGAGTTGGCGTCGGAGAAAGCGACGATCTCGCCGCGCGCCCGCGCGACGGCGGCGTCCTGCGCGCGCACCTTTCCCCCGCGCGGGTTCTCCAGCACGAGGTCGGCGCCGGCCTCGCGGGCGCGCGCGGGCGTCCCGTCGGTCGAGCCGTCGGTGGACACGATCACCTCCACGCGCTCGGCGGGCCAGTCCAGCGCGCGCAGGTTGGCCACCTTGGCCGCGATCCCCTCGGCCTCGAGGTAGGCGGCGACGATCAGCGACACGTCGGGCGGCGGATCCGGCGCCGCCGCCCGGGCCGGCCGCGCCCGCACGCCGGCCAGCGCCGCGAGCAGGAGGCCGTATCCGGCCTGCGCGTACACGAGCAGGGCGACGCAGACCCAGAAGGCGATCTCGGCGACGATCACGGCCGCGCATTGTCGCCTACCGAGCCAGAGCGACCCCGCTAGGGAATCCGGCATCTATTAGCTAATCTACTAGCGAATGTTGCTGCCATTCGATAGAAGGGCGCTCGCGCCCCAGACCGCGGAGCTCGACGCCTGGCGCGAGCGCCTCGATCGCAGGGCTCCCCTGCCGCGACGATGGACAGGCCGCCTGCGCAGCGACCTCGAGGCCGAAGCCATCGCGGCCTCGACGAGCCTCGAGGGCATTCCCGTTACGGTCGATGACGTCAGGCGGATCCTCGCCGGGGACCCTCCGCCGTCGGTGTCCGCCCACGACGAGGCGCTCGTACGGGGCTACCGGGAGGCGATGGAGTTCGTGCTGCGCCGGGCCGACGATCCGAGCTTCGAGTGGAATCGGGAGCTGATCGTCTCGGTCCAGGATCGCGTGCTGGCCGGCCGCTTCGAGGACGGAGCCGGCCGGCTCCGCACGCGTTCCGCCCTCGTGGTGCGGCGAGACGCCGGGGAGGTGGTGTTCCGGCCGCCCCCGGAGGGGGCCGTCCCCGGCCTCGTCGACGAGATGTGCCAGGTGCTCAGCGCCTCCGACGCCCACCCCGCGGTCGTCGCGGCATGGGCGCACGTCGCGATGGCGGCGATCCACCCGTTCCTCGACGGCAACGGGCGGACGGCCCGCATCCTCGCCTCCCTGGTGATGTACAGGGGCGGGTTTCGCACGCGCCCGTTCACGACCCTCGAGGAGTGGTGGGGCCGCCATCCCACCGAGTACTACGCGGCCTTCGCCTGCCTGGGCGAGACGTTCGATCCGGGAGCCGACGTGGGCCCGTTCGTGTCCGAGCACGTGGGCGCCCAGATCTCGCAGGTGAAGTCCGTCGACCTGCGCGAGCGGACGTACCGGGGCGTGTGGACCCTCCTCGAGAACGTGCTCCTGGACGCCGGCCTGCCCGACCGCCTGGCGACCGCGTTGTGGGATGCGTTCTTCGGCCGGAGCGTGACCGCCGGCTACTACCGGGGGATGGTCGACGTGAGCCGGGCAACGGCGACGAACGATCTGCGAGCGGGCACGGCGCGGCAGCTCCTGCGCGCCGAGGGGAACACGCGGGGCAGGCAGTACGTCGCCGGTCCCGCGCTTTGGGAGGAGCTCACTTCCCGACTGCGCCTCGACAACCCACAGGAGCCCGGAGCCGCCCGCGCCGTAGTCGTGGACGAGCTGCTGGATCGCCTCGTCGAGGCAGGTGAGCTGCCCGGACGCTCGCCAGAGCAGATCGCGCTGTTCGGCTGAGGCGCGTCAGCGGACGAGCGTCTCGTACAGCTCCATGTGCCGCGCGGCCACCTCGTCCCACGACCAGCGCGTGGCGGCGCCCTCCCGGGCCGCGGCGGCCAGGGCGTCGCGGCGCCCGCCGTCCTCGAGCAGGCGGCGCAGCGCCAGGTGCAGCGCCGCCGGGTCGCCCGGGGGCACGAGCTCGGCTGCGCCCGCCTCGGCCACCTCCGGAAAGCCGCCCACCGCCGACAGCAGCAGCGGCTTGCCGAAGGCCAGGGCGGTCGCCAGCACGCCGGACTGGTCGATCTCGCGGTAGGGCAGCACGACGAGGTCGGCGCGGCGGAACAGCGCCGGGACCTGCGCGTCCTCCACGAAGCGGGGGAGGAAGCGCACGGACGGTCCGGCGCGCTCGCGCAGGGGCCTCAAGGCCATCCGCGGCATCCCCACCACCCACAGCTCGGCGCCCCCGATCCCGCGCCAGGCGTCGAGGAGCACGTCCACGCCCTTGTACGGGCGCAGCAGGCCGAAGAACAGGACGACCGGGCCCTCCACCCCGGCCAGCTCGGACGGCAGCGGCGCCTCGCGGGGCAGGCGCGTGAGGTAGTCGAAGGCGCCGTGCGCGATCACGTGGACGCGCTCGGGCGCCACGCCCAGGTCGGCGACCAGGCGCTCGCGGCCGTGGTGGGAGTGCACGACGATCGCGTCCAGGCGCTCGTAGAGCCGGCGCTGGGCGCGCAGCTGGCCGGGCCGCGGCTCGCGCGGCAGCACGTCGTGCGCGGTGAGCACGAGCGGGCGCTCGCGCGGCAGCAGGTGCGGGTCGACGTGCTGGACGGGCAGCCACTGGAAGTGCACGACGTCGGCGTCGCGGGCGGCCCGGCGGTAGCGCAGCATGTCCGGGACGTGCTGGGCCAGCTTGGCCGCCAGGCGCAGCCGCGAGCCGGCGCGACCGGGCGCGGCGCGGTAGAAGCGCTCGTCGACCTCGTAGCCGGCGGCCGGCGGGACCTCACCGTAGGCGAAGCGGCTGGTCACCAGCCGCACGTCCGCCCCGGCGCGCGCCCGGGCGGCGGACAGCGAGCGGTCGTAGGGCGGGGTGTACGCGGAGGGATCGACGATGTCCACGCGCATGGCCCGTCGGATCATGTCGCAGGCGCCCGGCGCAGCAGCGCGCGCGCCCGTGCCGCCTCCTCGGGACGGGCGAAGCGCGTGGCGGCCAGCAGCGCCGGGATGGCCAGCAGCGCGCCGGTCCGCGCGAGCAGGCCGCCGGCGCCCTCGGTCGGCAGCAGCAGCTCCCCGGCCACGGTGACGGCGGCGATCGCCACGACGGCGTGGGCCAGCCGTGCCCACTCGAAGTCGACCGCGAACAGCCGGCGGGTCAGGGAGAACATGACCGCGAGCATGACCACGTAGGCCCCGCACAGCGCGATGCCGGCGCCCGCGATCCCCAGCTCGGGCACCAGGACGACCAGGAGCACGACGTTGACCGCCAGGCCGGCCAGCGCGGCGGGGAAGTTGCGCGTCGTCACCTTGGCCCGCCCGGCCATCACGACGAGGACGAGGAAGAGCCCGTACAGCGCCCACCCCAGCGCCACCCACGGCATGGCCTCGAAGGCGCCGAAGAACTCCGGCGTGGCCAGCAGCCGCAGCGCCCAGCGGCCCAGGAGCGTCAGCGCGGCCACGACCAGCCCCGTGAACACGACGTACCACGTGGCCACCAGGGCGTAGAAGCGCCGCGCGTCCGCGTCGTCTGAGATCGAGTAGGCGAGCGGCGGCCACGCGTACTGGAAGGCGCGCGTGACCAGGATGACGACCGTCGCCAGCTTGACCGCGAGCGAGTACAGCC
This sequence comes from Solirubrobacteraceae bacterium, assembly GCA_035536255.1. Classification (GTDB taxonomy): domain Bacteria; phylum Actinomycetota; class Thermoleophilia; order Solirubrobacterales; family Solirubrobacteraceae; genus AC-38. The sequence continues at coordinate 1,326 of DATLOP010000012.1, read as the reverse complement.
CGGCCGCCGACTCGCTCTCCACCCGGTAGAGGTAGAGACGATCGATCAGGTTCAGCGCGAACACCGACACCTCGGCCGGGACGGTGGGCAGGCCGAAGCGCAGCATGGCCCGCAGGTGCAGGCTCTCGATGCGGTGGGGCAGGCCGATGCGCCCGCGCAGCACCCACAGCAGGCCGGCCAGGACCAGCGCCGACGCGGCGAAGTTGCCCAGCAGCAGGCCGCGCGCGCCCTCGTCGCGGCCCACGACGAGCCACACCGAGAGCCCGATCGTCAGGGCGACGTTGGCCAGCGACGCGCGCAGGAACGTCCCCGCGCGCTCGTCGACGCGCAGCACCGCGTAGGCCATCTCGAGGTTGGTGAACGCCCACAGCCCCAGGACGGCGATCAGCATCAGCGTGGTGTCGCGGAAGCCCAGCACGAGCTCGGACAGCGGCCCGGCGAACGCGGCGGCCAGCGCCGCGGCCAGCGTGGTGACCGCGAGGACGGTGCCCGTGGCCGCCTTTGTGATCCGCTCGCGCACGGCCGGCGCCGCGTCGTCGTAGTAGAAGCGCACGAATGCCTCGACCAGGCCGAGGCGGATGAGGATCGACACCAGGATCACCAGCGTCAGCAGCAGGTCGGCCGTCCCGTAGTCGCGCGCCGTGAGGTGGCGCGTGTACACCGGCAGCAGGACGACGGCGACGCCCTTGGCCAGCGCCTCGCCGACCTGGTAGGCGGCGCCCGTGCGCGCCAGGCGCCGGAAGTAGTCGTACATCGCGGCCGGACGGTACCGGCCGCTACGGGCGGCGCCCGGCCCCGTCGGGCAGCCCCGCCACCTCGATCCCCTCGGTGCGAGCGGCGCGGGCGACGGCGCGATCGGCGGTGACGATCGTGTCCCCGGGCTCGGCCACGGCCAGCAGGAAGCAGTCGGCGAGCGAGAGGGGACTGCGCCGCGCGTGGTAGTGGCGGCTGCGAAGCTCCGCGGCCCGCCAGGCGTGGTCTGCGCCGACCGGTACGACTTCGATCAGCCCAGCCATTTTCGACCCAGCGAACTTGCGCAGGTCGTCGACCGAAACGTCCTCCGCGCGGGCCGTCTTATCGGCGGCCTCGGCCAAGTTGACCACGGGCACGATGCAATCGTGCTCCTCGACGATGGCGCTGACCTCGTCGGCTGCCCGGACCTCGGAGAAGAAGTCCATCAGGGCGGTTGCGTCGAGGACGAACGTCATTCGTCGTCGTCCACACCGAAGAGCTCTCGCTCGCGGCGGCGCTCGAGCTCCCGGTCCTCCTCGCGCAGCCGGTCGTGGATCGCGGCGACCTCCTCGCGCGAGCGCTTGCCGAAGTCCC
>DATLOP010000011.1:0-18127 GCA_035536255.1 Solirubrobacteraceae bacterium | reverse complement strand
CTCGGCCCCGCCGCATTGACTGCCGTCACGACCACGCGCAGGGCGCGCCCGGAGTCGTCGGCCTTGACCACGTGGGTCTGGTTGGTCTGCCCGGCGATCCCCTGGCAAGAACCGGGCGTGCCGTTCGCATCGCAGATCTGCCACTGATAGGCGAACGCAGGCGATGTCCCGTCCCAGACGCCATCGGTGGCACGCAAAGTCTGACCGGGAGACGGAACTCCCACGACCGCCGGTGCGACCCTGTTGCTCGGTGCCAGAGCCGACACCGCCGACGTCTGAGCCGACGGCGCCGGCGCGGACGTCCCGGCGCCGTTGACCGCGGTGACGAGCACCTGCAGCGTGTAGTTGACGTCGTCGCGTCCGGCGGTGTACGTGGCCTGCTTGGCGCCCGGGATGTCGCTGCAGATCCCGAAGCAGCGTTGCCATTGGAACAGATACGTCACGGGCGAGTTGCTCCAGCTACCGGTCGATGCGGAGAGGGTCTGTCCGTCACGCGGCGTGCCGCTGATCGTGGGCGCCGACTGATTGACCGGGACGATCAGGACCGTGGGAACCGCTGGCGTCGGCGCCGAGGGCGCCGAAGCCGAACCGCCCGGATTGGTGGCGCTCACGACCACGCGCAGCGCGCGACCGCCATCTTCGTTGCGCACCGTGTACGACTGGCCGCTGGCGTTCGCCAGGTTCGTGCACCCGCTCCCCGACGCGTCGCAGCTCTGCCACTGGTAGCCGAGCGTGGCGGGCGAGCCTTCCCACACGCCGTCGGTGGCGCGCAGCGTCTGCCCCGGCGCCGGCGCGCCGATCACCGCCGGCGCGACCTTGCTGCTCGGAACAAGCGCCGCCACGGCGGCGCTCGCCGCAGACGAAGCGGGCGCGGAGGGCCCTCCGCCATTGACCGCAGTGACGAGCACGCGCAACGTATGCCCCACGTCGCCGTGCCCGGCCGTGTAGGACTGCTGCTTGCCCTCCGCGATATCCGTGCAGGTTGCCGAGCAGCGCTGCCACTGGAACAGGTGACTCACCGGGGAGCGAGTCCAGGCCCCCGTCGTGGCCGTCAGCGTCTGCCCGTCTCGCGCGACCCCGCTGATAGTCGGCGGCGCCGTGTTCGACGGCGCAACCAGACCAGCCTGCACGGGTCCGGCAGCGGGCGAGACTACCGCCGGCCCGGACCCAGCAGCGTTGCTGCCCGTCACCCGCACCCGGACGCCCTTGCCTACGTCGCTCGCCGTGAGTATGTAGTTGGCCCCGAGCGCCCCGAGGATGTCGATGCAGCCGCTCCCAGGCACCCCGTCGCAGCGCTGCCACTGATACGCGTAGTTGATCGTCGGAGTTCCGTCCCACTGTCCAACGTGCGAGACCAGCGTGTTTCCCTCCTGCGGAACGCCCGCAACAACCGGCGGCGCCGTGTTCGACGGCGCGACCGCTTGAACCGTCGTGGTGTTCGCGGAGTAGGCATCGGTATAGCCGCCCGAACCGTAGGCCGTGACCTTGACCTTGAACGTCGCCCCGACATCGGCACGCCCCAACGTGTACGAACTGCTAGCAGCACCGGTCATCGCGCTACACGACGGCGCGCACCGATACCACTGGTACGCCGCCACCACCGGCGTACCGAAGCTGGACGTCGGCCAGCTAGTGAAGACCCGGTCCCAGGTCCCAGGGAAAGCCGTCAGCGTGCGCCCATCCCGCGGCGTCCCCGAGACCGACGGCGGGTAGACATTCGCCGGGCGTGCAGGCAAAAACATGCAATAGCTCGGAGCCGGCCACGCCGCGCAGGAGGTGTTCGGCACGTCCGGGATGAACGGGAACGTTGCGCTGACCACCGTGCAGCGAACCGTCCACTGGTCGTAGGACGTGCAGCCGTTCTCCGTGGCCGGCGCCAGCCAGCTCGCCCAGCGGGTGTTCGGGTCGTGCGGCAAGCTCAGCGTCACCGTCTGACGAACCTGAGGAAGCTCGGTCGCCGAGCTGGACCGCCGATACGTCCCGGTGCTCGCTGCCTCCCAGCCCGACCGACTCACCGAGTTCCCCCACGCCACCGGGTACCAGTTCAGCGCGCCGCCGGCGGTATTGCTCCAGAGCGACGCCTGCGTCGTGATTGACACCGGGCCAGGAGCTCCGCACACCACCCAGCCCGAAAAGTTGATCGGACCGAAGTCGCCATAGCGCGCCTGCGGGCTCTCCGCCCGCTGCTGGACCGAGCACGCGCCGTACTGGCCGTAATAGTGATACTGAAAATCCGCATCGCCAACGAGCGTGCCGGGCGGAAACCCTGCACCCGCAGCAGCGTCGGACGACCGCCCCGGCCCTGCCAGCCGCACGCCGGCAACCGGGGCGTCCAGCACGCCCGCCAGTCCAGCCGGCTTTGGCACGCCGCCAAACCACACCGGGCCGGACTCCCGCGAATCGGGCACACCAAACGGCGGCGATGGAACGAGGGAGTCCGCAGCTGCCTGCGCCGCGGCGGGTTGATCCTCCGCCACCGCGATTCCCGTCCCGAGCGCGGCAACCAAACACACCGCGAGTGCGCTTAGCGCACCCGACTTCAGGCATGCCCAGCCCGTCTGTCGCCTTCCGCGACCGTCTCCCATTCCGCACTCAACAAGTGCCGAACGTTCGAGAATGTGACGGCGAGCATGCGATCCGGCGGTCGGCTCAGTCGCCCCCTGCCTCGTCGAGCCGGCGCAGGATCTCCATCGCCTCCGCGCGCAGCCTGGCGTCGACATCGCGCCAGTCGGCCTCGGAGAGCTTGCCCGTCCGGTGGTCGAGCTCGGCGTCGCGGATCTCGCGGTACTTGGCCTCCTTGGCCGCCTCCAGCGCGGCTCGCCCGGAGTCGGGCTCGGCGGGCGGCGCGTCCGGCGACCCGGCGCGGCGCAGCGGGGCCGAGACCACCGCGACCACGGCGGCGAGGACGGCCAGCACGAGCAGGAACTGCACGAGGTCCTCCAAGGCGCCTACGCGAGCTCGCGCGCCAGGCGCCGCGCGTAGGCGGACGTGGCGCGCCGGCGCGCGCCGGCGGGCGGCGGCCACAGCGCGACGAGCGCCCCCGCCACGACGATCAGCGCCCCGATCCAGATCCAGCTCACCAGCGGCGAGACGATGATCCGGAACGTCGCCGGCGTGGGCTTCGTGCGGTAGCGCTCGGCGATGGCGGCGATCAGGAAGCCCTGCAGCTCGGGCCGGGCGCCCGCGAAGCGCCGGTCGGCCTCGCGGACGAACGGCTCCAGGGCCTGGATGTCGGGCTCGACGGCCATCCACAGGTCGCGCGTCAGGTTCGCCCGCAGGCCGATCTCGCTGGTCGCCGTCCCGTCGAAGTAGCGCGCCACCGGCCCCAGGCTGGGGTCGTTGGACGGGTAGAAGCCGCGGGTCGGGCGCAGGGTGGTCACGCGCTTGCCGTCGCGGCGCACGTCGAGCACCGCGCCGAGCGAGATCTTCTCCCCCTCCAGCGCCGTCGTGGCGCGGGCGTACGTGACGTCGTAGCCGTCGACGCGCGTGCTCTGGCCCGGGCTCAGGCGCACGTCGCGGTTGGCCTGGAAGGCCGAGGAGGCGGCCACGCCGACGAACAGCACCGCCATCCCGGCGTGGACGAGGTAGCCGCCGTAGCGCCGGCGGTTGCGGCGCACCAGCGAGGCCAGCGCGATCGGGAGGCTCTCGCGGGTCATGGCCCGCCGCGCCCGCGCGCCGCGCGCGAACTCCTGGCCCACGGCGGCCAGGACGAACGCGGCCAGCGCGAACATCGCCAGCGCGGCGGGACGCTCGCCCAGCCCGGTGGCCAGGCCGGCCGCGGCCATCGCCGCGAGCGCGGCCAGCGGGAAGCGGAACGTGCGCCACAGGTGCCCGGGCGACGCGCCGCGCCACGCGATCACCGGCCCCACGCCGGACAGCAGGACGAGCACGAGCGTCAGCGGGACCGTGTAGCGGTCGAACCACGGCGGCCCGACCGAGGCCCGCGTCCCGGTGACCGCCTCGGAGATCAGCGGGAAGAACGTCCCCCAGAACACGACGAAGGCCAGGCCGACCAGCACCAGGTTGTTGAGCTGGAACACCGCCACGCGCGACAGCAGGGAGTCCAGGCGGTGCTCGGAGCGCAGCTCGCGCCGGCGCGAGACGACGAGCGCGATCGAGCCGCCGATCAGCAGCGCGATCAGCACCAGGAACGGGCGCCCGAGCGTCGAGGCGCCGAAGGCGTGGATCGAGTCGAGGATCCCCGAGCGCACGAGGAACGTGCCCAGAACGGCCAGGATCCCCGTGGCCAGCACGAGCGAGACGTTCCACACCTTCAGCATCCCGCGCTTCTCCTGGATCATCACCGAGTGCAGGAACGCCGTGCCGGTCAGCCACGGCAGCAGCGAGGCGTTCTCGACCGGGTCCCACCCCCAGTAGCCGCCCCAGCCCAGCTCGACGTAGGACCAGCGGGCGCCGAGCAGAACGCCGACCCCGAGGCACAGCCAGGCGGCCAGGCTGAAGCGCCGCGTTACCGCGATCCACTCGGCGTCCAGCTTGCGGGCGATCAGCGCACCCACCGCGAAGGCGAACGGGATCGTGAACAGCGTGTACCCCGAGTACAGCATCGGGGGGTGGATCATCATGCTCGGATGGCGCAGCAGCGGGTTGAGGCCCGCGCCCTCGGGCGGCGCCGGGCTGGTCACCGCGAACGGGTCGGCCAGGAAGAACGTGATGCCGGCGAAGAAGGCGCCGAAGGCCAGCAGCACGGCGGTCGCCCACGGCTGGACCTGGCGGGCGCGGCGGCGGACCGCGAACAGGATCGCGCTGGACCACAGCGAGAGCAGCCACACCCACAGCAGCAGCGAGCCCTCCTGCGAGGACCACGCCGCGGTGGCCTTGTAGAAGGCGGGGGTCGTGGTGCTGGAGTGCGACGCCACCACGTCGAAGGCGAAGTCGTCGCGCAGGAACGCGGCCTCCAGGACGACGAAGGCCACGGTCAGGACGCCGGCCAGCGCGTACACCGCACGCCGCCCGGAGTCCACCCACTCGCGCCGGCCCGTCCGAGCGCCGTAGACCGAGGCCGCGATGCCGTACAGCGAGATGGCGAGCGCCAGGAGCAGGCAGGCGCGACCCAGCGTGGCCATCAGCGGCGACCTAGGTCTGCTGCTCGGACTTGGAGAACTTCGACGGGCACTTCGTGACCAGCGAGTCCTTCTCGCCGACGAAGACCGCGCCCCGCTTGCGCACGTCCACGATCACCTCGCGGCCCGCCCGGAAGGGGTCGGGCACGGCGCCGTCGTAGCGGACCGGCACCGAGGCGCTGCCGTTGCGGTCGCGCACGCGGAAGACCAGCGTGGACCCCTCGCGGCGGTAGCCGGGGACGACCTTGCCGGTGAGCTGGTAGGAGCGCCCGGGCTCGGCGGAGCGGGCGAGCTTGCTCGGCTCGGTGGCCTCGCTGGAGGCGCTGAAGCTCGTGTAGACCAGCGCGCCGGCCAGCAGGACGGCGGCGGTCAGGGCGCTGACGAGGCGCACTACGCGCTTGCGGCGGGGATCCATCGAGAGTCCAGTATCCCAAAGCGAGTTTGCACTTCCTCGCCCATCCGTCGAAGGGAAGGGAAACTTCCACCGCGAACCTACGTTCTATTAGGTAGACGACATGCGAGCTTCCACGACCAAGCCGACTCGACCGCGCCAGGGCCACCCGCCCGCCCGCCGCCGCGGCGGCACCGCCGCGCGGCGCCCCGAGGAGCGCGAGCGGCGCACCGGGGGCCCGCAGGACAGCGCGCTGTACGTCTGCCGCTGCGGCTCGGCCTTCCAGGCCGCCGTCACCGCCTCCGTGCGCTGCCCGCACTGCGGCGAGCCCCAGGCCTGGTAGCGGGCGCGGGGTATCCTCGCCCCGCATGACGAGAAAGGCCACCGCCGCCGCGATCGTCGCCGCGATGATCGTGGCCGCGTTCACGTTGTGGATCGGGATCCCGCTGGGCTGGCTGTGGATCGGCTCCCAGCTCGTGGACTCCTCCCAGCCCTCGATGGGCCCCTACATGGTGGTCGTGGTGGGGATCGTCGCCTCGGTGGTCATCGACGCCCTGATCATCTCCCGGCTCAACCGCCGCTACGAGCGGGTCACGGGCAGCGACGGCAACGTCCGCGTCCAGCTGCCGTGGCTGAAGTCCATGCGCGGCGAGCGCGAGAGGCCCCGCGAGGTCAGCGTCCTGGACGCGATCATGGTCGGGACGGTCGCCGTGGCCGGTCTGGCCATGCTGCTCTGGTTCGTGTTCCTGGCCGGCTCGCCGCTGCCCGGCTAGGCCGCCGGCTTACGCCGCTGGCTTACGCCGCTGGCTTACGCCGCCTCTTCGAGCGCGGGCTCGCCGGGGCCGTGGACCGCGGCGTCCTCGCGCTCCTGCGGGGAGTCGGGCTCGATCACCGCGATCGCCACGGCGATCGCCGCGACCACGAGCCCAGCGCCGACGAGGAACGCCAGGTGGTAGCCGCTGGTCAGCGCCGAGGCGAGGCTGGTTCCGCTCTCGACGAGCGAGTCGCTGCGGGTGGCCGACAGCGTGGCCAGCACGGCCAGGCCCAGCGCGCCGCCGACCTCGGCCGACGTGTTGACCAGGCCCGAGGCCAGGCCGGCGTCGCGCGGCGTCGCGCTCGACATGGCGATCTGCATGAGCGCGGGGAACGAGGTCCCGCCGCCGAAGCCGAACAGGATCATGGCCGGGAGCAGGTGGACGACGTAGCTGCCGTCCACCGGCGCCAGGGCCAGGAGGGCGACCGCGATGGCCACCAGGACCATCCCGGGGATGAGCGTCGTGCGCGCGCCGTAGCGCATGACCAACCGCTCGGAGTAGCGGATCGACATGACCCCCATGATCAGCGTGCAGGGCAGGAAGGCCAGGCCGATCTTCAGGGCGTCGTAGCCCAGCACCCGCTGCATGTACAGCGAGCTCATGAAGAACATCCCGAACATGCCGGCCACCGACAGGGCCTGGACGGCGTTGGCGCCCGACAGGTTGCGCGAGCGGAAGATGCGCAGCGGCATCAGCGGGTTGGCGGCGCGCGCCTGGCGAACCAGGAAGGCGGCGAGCAGGACCAGCGACACGGCGCCCAGCCCCAGCGCGGTCGCCGAGCCCCAGCCGTCGTCGGCCGCCGGCTTGACGATCGTGTAGACGCCGAGCATCAGCGAGCTCGTGATGAGCACGGCGCCCAGCACGTCGGCGCCCTGGCCGAAGCCGATGCCCTCGTCGCGCTCGATCAGCCGGGCCGCCAGGATGGCGGTGGCGATCCCGATGGGGATGTTGACGAAGAAGATCCAGTGCCAGCTGATCGCCTCGGTGAGCACGCCGCCGGCCAGCAGGCCGACCGAGCCGCCGGCCGAGGCCACGAAGGCGTAGACGCCCATGGCCTTGGCCTGGTCGCGCCCCTCGGGGAACATCGTCACGATCATCCCCAAGGTCACCGCCGTGGTCATCGCGCCGCCGACCCCCTGGAGGAAGCGCGCGCCGACCAGGACCTCCTGGCTCTGGGCCAGGCCGCACAGCAGCGAGGCCACGGTGAAGATGCCCAGGCCCCACAGGAAGATCGTGCGCCGGCCGATCAGGTCGCCCAGGCGCCCGGACAGCAGCAGCAGGCCGCCGAACGAGATGAGGTAGCCGTTGACCACCCAGGCCAGGCTGGACTGGGAGAACCCGAGGTCGTCCTGGATCGAGGGCAGCGCGACGTTCACGACGGTGACGTCGAGGACGATCATCAGCACGCCCGTGCACAGGACGTAGAGGGCGACCCAGCGGTTTCGGTCGGAGTCCATGGTTCCTTCTCAACTTATAGGTCGCGTCGACTGGCTCGTCGAGGGCGCGGGGCAACCTGCGCAGGACATAGGATCGCCGCCGTGGACCGCCCGTCGCTGGTGACCAGCTCCGGAGGCCCGGCCGAGCTGGCCGAGGCGGCGGGCGTCGCCGAGGCCGCGGGGTTCGAGTCGGTCTGGGCGACGGAGTTCTACGACCGCTCCGCGACCGTCGCCCTGGCCGCGATGGCGCAGGCGACCTCGACCGTCGAGCTGGGCAGCGCGATCGCGTACGCCTTCGGGCGCACCCCGGTGGTCCAGGCGGCCGAGGCGCGCGACCTCGACGAGCTGTCGGGCGGGCGGATGACGCTGGGGCTCGGCACCGGCACCAAGCGCATGCAGCGCGACTGGCACGGGCTGGACGGCGAGCACCCCGCGGGACGCATGGAGGAGCTGGTCCCGCTGCTGCGGCGGCTGTGGCGCCTGCACGAGGGCCCGGTCCGGCACGAGGGGCGCTTCTACCGGCTCGACGTGCAGCCCACCGCCCCGCCGCGCCCGCCCGTGCGCGAGACGATCCCGATCTTCATGGCCGGCGTGAACCCGCGGATGATCGAGGCGGCCGGCGCCGTGGGCGACGGGCTCGTCGGCCACCCGCTGTTCACGCCCGAGTACGTGCGCGAGGTCGTCCGCCCGGCGCTGGCGCGGGGCGCCGAGCGCACCGGGCGCTCCGCCGCGCCGCCCATCGCCGGCTACATCACGACCTCGGTGGGCGAGGACCGCGAGGAGGCCCGGCGCAACGCCGCGGCGATCGTCGCCTTCAACTCCACGGTCAAGACGTACCGCACGGTCCACGAGGTGAGCGGCTTCCAGGCCCAGGCCGACGCGGTCCGCGAGGCGTGGAGCCGCAACGACTTCGCCGGGATGGCCGGCGCGGTCACCGACGACATGCTCGACGCCATCGCGCTGGCCGGTACGGCGGACGAGGTCCGGGCCCGCTTCGAGGAGCGCTGGGCCGGCGTCTACGAGCGTCCGCTGCTGTGGCCGCCGGCGTTCGCGGGGCCCGCCGGCGTGCGGGCGGTGGTGGATGCGTTCGCCTGAAGGAGTAGCCTCGGTACATCCAAACGGAAGGCGCGATGGCCAAGCCAGACACACCACCCGGGCCAGGCATATCCACGGCGGACGACGCCGTGAACAAGATCAAGAAGGAGATCGCGGCCCGCAACGAGGCCGCGCACAAGGCGGAGCGGGCCCGTACGGACCCCCGCGCCAAGGAGCGGGCCGACAAGCGCCGGCGCGAATCGTCGTAGCGCCGCGGCTCACGCCGCTCATCCCCGGCCGTAGGGCAGGGCCGCGGCCGCGTCGCGCATCGCGGCGACCAGGGCCTTCGTGGAGGGCCGCGCCGCGTCGGCGGCGCGGGTGACGGCGAAGATCGCCCGGTCCACCGAGCCCTCGGCGATCGCGCGCACCGCGACGCCGGGGTGACGGGGCGGCATCGGGAGGTCGGGCAGCAGCGTGACGGCCAGCCCGCGCGAGACCAGGGCGAGGCCGACGTTCGCGTCGTTGGCCCGGTGGCGGATGTCGGGGTCGAAGCCCCCGAGCGCGCGGCAGGTGCGCTGCGTCATCCCGTCCCAGCCCATTCCCTCGTGGCCGGTGGTCCATGCCTCGTCCGCCAGCTCGGCTAGCGGGACGGCCTCGTCGTGACGGCGGGCCAGCGCGTGGCGCGCGGGCAGGACCAGGTTCACGGGGTCGCTGAGCAGGTCGTGGCGCTCCAGGCCGGCGGGCAGCGGGCGCGGCTGGTGCTGCCACTCGTCGCCCAGGACGACGTCGAGGTCGCCCAGGGCCAGCGCGGGCAGCGCGTCCTCGGGCTCGGCCTCGAGCAGCTCCAGGCGCAGGCGGGGCGCCTCGCGGGCCAGCGCCTGCATCGCCGGGAGCGCGAGCCGGAGCATCACCGACTGGAACCCGGCGATGCGCGCGCGGCCGGTGACGGCGCCCGCGGCGGCGGCCAGGTCGGCCTCGGCGAGCGCCGCACGCTCGAGCAGCGCCTCCGCGTGGTCGACGAGGACGAGCGCCGGGTCGGTCAGGCGCACGCCGCGCCCGGCGCGCTCCAGCAGGCTCACCCCGACCTCGCGCTCGAGCAGCGCGAGCTGCTGGGAGACCGCGGAGGGCGTGAACTGGAGCGCGTCGGCGACGGCGGCGATCGTCCCGCGCCCGTGGAGCTCGCGCAGCAGGCGCAGGCGGCGGAGGTCCAGCATCGTGTAGGAACGCTACATGGTTCTGATTACGAATCCGAATCGCTGCTGATGGTTCGGGCCGGAAGGATCCCCGGCCGGTGCGCTCCTCCTCGGGAACCCTGCTGTGCCTCGGCTCCGGCGCCGCGTTCGGCGCGATGGCGATCTTCGGCAAGCTCGCCTACGACGGTGGCGCGAACGTCGGGACGCTGCTCTCCGTGCGGTTCGTGCTGGCCGCGGCGCTGTTCTGGGGGCTCGTGCTGGCGGGCGGGATGCTGCGCGACGCGCCGGCCGCGCGCGACGTTCGCCTGGGCCTCGCGCTCGGGGCGGGCGGCTATGCGCTGCAGGCGGGGTGCTTCTTCCTCGCGCTCGAGCGCATCGACGCGTCGCTGCTGTCCCTGCTGCTCTACACGTTCCCCGCGATGGTGGCGGGCGCCGCGGTGGTCCTGGGACGCGAGCGGCTCGACCGGCGCCGCGTGGCCGCGCTCGGGCTCTCGTTCGGTGGCCTGGCGCTCGTCGTGACGGGCGCCGGCGCGGGCGCGCTGGACCCGCTGGGCGCGGCGCTCGGGCTCGCCGCCGCCGTCGTCTACACGACCTACATCCTGGTCAGCCAGGGCGTCGCCGGGCGCGTGCGCCCCGAGGTCCTGTCGGCGCTGGTGTGCACGGGCGCGGCCGTGTCGCTGACCGCCGGCGCGGCGCTGCTGGGCCAGCTGGCGCCCGGCGAGGTGACGGCGGCCGGGTGGGGGTGGATCGCCGGCATCGCCGTCGTGTCCACAGTCGTGGCGATCAGCCTGTTCTTCGCCGGGCTGCGGCGCGCGGGGCCGACGAAGGCGTCGATCCTGGCCACGGTCGAGCCCCTCGTGACGGTCCTGCTGGCGTTCCTCGTCTTCGGCGAGGCGCTGGGAGCCGTCCAGCTCGGCGGCGGGGCGCTCGTGCTCGCCGCCGTCTTCACCCTCCACGCGCGCCTCCCCCGCTCCCGCCGCGCCGTCGTCCCGGCCGCCGCCGCTCCGACGTTCCCCCGGATCCCCGAGGACGAGTCGCACGCCTCGTCCGAGGACCGCTCGGCCGTCAGGCCGACGGCGTAGCCGGGCCTAGAGGCGGGCGTAGCGCGTCTCGGTCCCGTGGCTCCCTGTACGGTCGCACGAACGACATCGAGGAGGTCTGGATGCCCACGGCAAGCAGCCCGGAGGACGTCGGTCGGTTGGTCGGAGAGACGATCAGCTCCGGAGACATCGATGGGGCGCTGTCGCTCTACGAGCCGGAAGCGACCTTCGTGACACCGCGCGCGTTCGGCGAGGGGTCCGTAACCGGCCTCGACGCCCTGCGGGAAACGATCGGCGGGTTCATGGCGATGAATCCGACGCTCAAGGTCAACCCCGAGCAGACGACCCTCGCCGGCGACATCGCGCTCGTCGTCGGGAACTGGACGCTCACGGGGACGGGTCCGGACGGGAACGACGTGGAGGCCGGCGGACGCTACGCGGACGTCCTCCGGCGCCAGGACGACGGGAGCTGGCTGTTCGTGATCGACAATCCCAACGGCAGCGACTAGCGAGAGCGCGCTTGGAGCGTGAGCTTCGAGCCGGCCGCGTGTACGCGCTGGTGCGGCGAGAGTGGGCGCTCCTGGCCACGGTGGTGGGCGCGGCGGGCCTCTATGCGGGCTACGCCGTGCTGCGTCACTGGCGCTTCGAGACGGGGCTGGACCTGGCGATCTTCGATCAGGCCATCTGGCACTACAGCCGGCTCGAGACGCCGGCGAGCACGGTGAGCGGGGCGCCGAACCTGCTCGGCGAGCACTTCCACCCGATCCTCGTCCTCCTCAGCCCGCTCTACTGGGTCTGGTCCGACCCGCGGGTGCTGCTGATCGCGCAGGCGGTCCTCGTGGCGAGCTCGATCGTCCCGGTCGTGGTGTTCGCGCGCTCCCGGCTCGGCGAGCCGGCCGCGCTCCTGGTGGGGCTGGCGTACGCCACGTTCTGGGGGATCCAGGCGGGCATCGGCTACGACTTCCACGAGGTCGCGTTCGCACCGCTCCTCATCGCGCTGGCGATCCTGTTCGCCGACCGGCGGCGCTGGGTGCCGTTCTTCGTGACGGTGCTGCTGTTGCTCTGCGTGAAGGAGAGCCTGTCCCTCTTCGTCGTCTTCCTCGGGATCTATCTGCTGAGCCGCCGCGACTTGCGCCCCGGGCTGATCACGATAGCCCTGGGGGCGGTGGCGTACGTGGTGATCACCGACGTCGTCATCCCCCACTGGGCCTACAGCGGCGCGTTCAACTTCTGGACGTACCACCAGCTCGGCGACACCCTCCCCGACGCGCTCTGGCAGATCGCGCGCGAGCCGTGGCTGCCCGTCGAGGTCGCTCTGGACAACGCGCAGAAGCGGGAGACCCTCCTCTACCTCCTCCTGCCGTTCTTCGGCCTGGCCCTCCTCTCGCGCATCGGGATTCTCGCCATACCGCTGGTGGCCGAGCGATTCCTCTCCACGAACTCGCAGTTCTGGGGCACGGACTTCCACTACACGCTGGCCATCGCACCCGTGCTGGCCATGGGCGCCGCCGCCGGGCTGGCGAACCTCCTCGCGCTCTACGCCCGGCGGCGCACGGCGGCGGCGCCGCGTTCGTGGGCGATCGCCGGCGCGGGCGCCGTGGCGGCCGCGAACATCGTCGTCGCGGGCTGGGTGGTCCCCCACACCACGCTCGCGCGGGCCACCACGCTCGTGTTCTACGACCGACCGGCGTATGCGGCCCCCGTCGGGCGGGCGTTGGAGCGCGTGCCCGCAAACGCCTCGGTCGCCGCCGCCGACTTCATGCTGCCGCGGCTGACGGAGCGCCAGGAGGCCTACGAGATCCAACCCGGTCGCGGGCCCACGGACTTCATCGTGACCGGCCTGCTGGAGCCGGTGGGAGCGCCGGTCGGGAACGCGAGCTACCGCGACCAGCAGCGGCTCCTGGCCGAGCGAATCCCGCTCTACGTTCCGATCTTCTACGACGAGGGCTGGGTGGTGCTCCGGGCGCGCCGGCCCGGCGAAGGGCGGTCAACCGGCATCCTCCGGCCGCTGCCGGCGGCGCAGGCGCGGGCGTTGCTGCGCGCCGACCAGGCGTACTTCGCGGCCTTGACGGGGGACGGGGTGCGCCTCGCCGGGTGCGGTCCCTGCACCCCACGCGACTTCGCCCGCTTCTACCGCGCGCACGCTCGCCTGACCGACCTGCTGGCCCGCGCGGTCCCGCTCACCCGCGGCGGCTGCAACCACCTCACACGGGCCGCGCTGGCGGGGATGAGGACGGTCGAGCGAGACTTCACGCTCGCGCTCGACTCCCGCTCGGCCCTGCGCCGGCTCCAGGAGGACATCGTCGTCCGCGACCTTCCCGGTCGCGTGGACCGGCTCGTGCTGCTGTGCTCTCCGCGGGCGGGTTAGCGGCAAGCGGACGACGGCTCTCGAACCCGCGACCTTCGGCTTGGAGCCGGGGGTGGGGATGACTCGCGCGCGAGGATCTGGCTTCAGAAGAGACCCGGAAAAGACCCAAACCGGCTGGGCGACGTATCGAATGGCTCAATGAAGCTGCCAGTGTGCGTGTGCTCGGTGTTCCGGCCTTTCGCCCACGGGCCAACAGCGCCGTCGTCACGTACGCATGCCGGTCGGCACAGCGGGTGGTGCGTCGACAGTCGTCGGTGGCGGAATTGGCCGCGCTCCGGGTGGTTCACGGGCCGTGCGAAAGACGCATAGCGTCCGGCCCTCGGGACGCGCCGCCGAAGCGCTGATCAGCGCCGGCCACCCCTCCCCATGTAGTCGCTCGCCAACGGGTTGAAACGTAGACCACTGATGCCGGGTCGGCTGCAACCTCGGGAGATCCACACGTTCGAGCCGATCGTCAGTACTCAGATTCGCTACCTCGGGCAGCGAGATCTCCCAGCGCCAGAGGTCACGCGGAAGACCCTGCTCAGGGGGTACTCCCGCCTCGGCCAGGTAGCGATACCACTCGGACCAAGCCGTCGGTTCACTGTCGGCGAAGTACAACGCGTCAACGACGGAGCCGCGTTGCCAGCGATTGTCTGCCGGGTCCGGCGGCTCGTAGAGCACGTCGCCACCAGCTGGAATGTGGCGCCACCAGATGCCGGACGCGAACGTCGAATCGACGTCCAAGGGGCCGTTACGTTGCGCCCGACGCTTCGAGCCCAGCGACAACTCGAGAAACGCGCCTGTAGTCGCCGGCGGCGATCACATCTAGCGCCTTGTCGTCATCTAGGAGCGGAAGCGGCTTACGCAGCCACACGGGCACGTAGCTGTCGTTCATGACGCGAACAAGCCGCTCGACAATCGATGAGAACTCTGCGAGCCGCTCGGCATAGGTGCCCGAGGGAGAACGTTCGTCGCGCAGCCAAGCCCGTACGGTCGTTTCGTCAGCGCCGGTGGCGCGAGCGATGTCTGCGACCGTGAGGTTCCCGATCTCCTTGATGCGGGCGGCCTCGCCAGCGAATGCGGTGGCCATCTGACGGAACCTCCTTTCGTTGGCGAGTGTATCGGCAAACACCCGGGAAACACAACCCTAACGCCCGCCAGCACAGCAGTGACGGCTTACGCAGGCCGTCCAAGCGCTCGCCGAAGGCGCGCATTTGCGGGCGTCGCCTGCGCGAGACACCCCAAAGCGGACGACGGGTTTCGAACCCGCGACCTTCGGCTTGGGAAGCCGCAGGTAGATGGCTCAGTAGCTGGGGTTCTGGCCGTGAAGAGACCAGGAAGAGACCGCCGTGGGCGGGGCGGCTTGTGGTCACGGCGCTCGGCGGCGAGGTCAACGAGGCCGCGCAGCTCGAGCAGTCGACCAAGCACTGGCTCGTGCGCGCGTCCAAGGCGCTGCTGGAACGCCTCGATGCCAAGATTCGCGCGGCGGTCTGCATCGACGCGACCACGATCGCGTAAGCGCTCGGCGCCGAGGTCGAGGGCGCGTTGCAGAACACTGCGCGCGACGCGGTTCGATCGGTGTTGCCGACGTCGGAGAGCGACAGAGCCCGGCAGGACGAGCGAGCGCGGCCGCCCGGGCCGGGCGCGGCTACTCCATCGGCTCCTCCCGCTCGACGCGGAAGGCCTCGCTGGTCAGCCCGCCGCGCGTGAGGTCCTCGTTGAGTACGAGCAGCAGCTCCTCGATGTGCGCGTCGTCGACGACAAGCCGCCCGCTCCTGATGAACGTCGACGGCGAGAGCCCCATCTCGCGGACATCCTTGCGGACTTCGGAGATGCTGACGTTCGCGATATGGCCGCGGTACGCGATCGACCGCAGTCGCCGCCGCAGGCGCGGGCTGTCGCGGCACTGGGCGGCCAGCAGGTTGCGCTGGGCGTCGTCCATCGGCAGGTGGTGGTCGGCGATCCCCTCCACCCAGTCGTCGACATTCGCCCGGAGGAGCTCCGCGTCGGCGAAGAGCTGCTCGAAGATGAAAGTGTTCAGCGCGAAGCCGCCGTCTTCGTTGACTACCAAATCGAACGTCGGATGCAGCTGCCACGGGTCGTCGGACATCAGCGCCAGCTCATCGCCCGCGAGCGCCCACTTCTTGCCTTGCCCCGCCCGCCGGGTCGGGTTGGTCTTCGTGACCATCGCCACCCGCCCCGCGTGGGCGTCGCTGACCACGCCGTAGAGGTACAGCGACGCGGACTCCACGTCCTCCGGCGCGGATCACGACTTCCGGGCTGTACGCGATGAGCTCGCGATCCTCCAGGTCCTCGAGCGTGCGCTGCCAGGACGCCGCGAGGTAGTCGCTCGCGTCGCCCGCCACCTTTGACCTCGACCTCACCGAAACTCGTCGCCGGTGCGCTCGACGACGATCAGCGACATCCCGTCGCCGAGCTCGGCGTCCTCGAACTCGAACGGCATCGCGGGCATCAGGATGCCCCCGCGTGGTCGATGAACACGCGGTCGGCGAACCGCTCGGCCTTCAGCGTCTCGCCGACCCGCCGCCCCCGTGCGCTGATGACGAACACGTCCTTCTTGCCGCCGTCAACGGGCATCGTGGCCTTGAGGACCTTACGACGCATGACGTACACGGTGGGGTTGATCTGCATGAGCCCGGAGAGGACGTACACCAAGCCCGCGACGGCGATGAACAGCACGTACGCGCTCAGATCCCAGCCGTCGGGGTCGCCCACCGTCAAGAACGGCAGGAGGTACGCCGCCAGGTACCCGCTGACCTCCGCGCCCGCGTCGCCCGAGATCGTCAGCGTCGTGTTTCGAAGGCCGCTCGCTGTGGCGCCGCCGCAGCAGGAACATCACGAGGCCGGCGGAGAGGACCGAGAATGCGACGGGCGGGATCTGGAGCGCGGGGCAAGCAAAGCGGAGGCCGAGCATCAGCCACAGCGGGGCGTAGGACGAGAAGAACCACAACCACTCCTTCACGGGTCGAGCCCAACCCACCGACGCCCCACGCGGGGCCCGGGCGGCGTCGCGGCGCGGAAGTGCGGTACCCGAGAAAGGTGCCGTCACATATCCGCCCGCTCGGCCGTGCTAGTGATGTGGCGCGTGTGCGCTGCGCCCAGGTGCCGCGGTCGCTGCGACGGTCGGCGACCTGGGAGACCAGGATGAGAAACGAACGGGAGGTCGGTCCGTGGTAAGCGCCGTAAACCAATCGGTGGGAACACTGCAGGCATCGAGCGCACGGTGGCGGCGTTGGGTCCCGCCTGTGGTGGCACTCCTCGTAGTCGTGGCGGTCCAGCTTGCGTCCGCGCCCGGTGCCAAGGCCAACTGGACTGCGCAGAACCCTGGCGAGTGGGGCCTCAAGGCCGTGTCGTGTCCGACGAGCTTGACCTGCTTCGCGGTGGGAAACCCGGGCGCTATCGCCGCCACGAGGGACGGCGGCTCGACTTGGACCGAGCAGCCTTCCGGCACCGACCTCACGCTCCTCGGGGTGTCCTGCGCGACGAGCCTGACCTGCCACGCGGTGGGCGAGCTTGACGACGCCCTGGCGACCAAGGACGGGGGCTTGAGCTGGAGCAAGCAGCCGCGTCCGGGTTTCTGGAGCCTACAGGACATCTCCTGCGCGACCAGCGCGACTTGCGTCGCGGTCGGCGGCGGTGTCGTTATCACAACGGCGACCGGCGGCGCGAGCTGGAGCGACCGGACGCCCAGCACAAATAACGTCCTCCTTGGGGTCTCGTGCCCGACGAGCCTGACCTGCTTTGCGGTCGGGCACGATGGGACGATTCGCAAGACCACCGACGGTGGTTCGACGTGGAGCCTGCAGTCATCTGGAACCTCGAATTCGCTTTACGGCGTGTCCTGCCCCACGAGCTTGACTTGCTTCGCGGCCGGTGCCGGAGGCACCATTGTCGCGACCACGGACGGCGGCTTGACCTGGAGCGTCCAGTCCTCTGGCACGACGAGCACGCTCTATGGCGTTTCCTGCCCCACGAGCTTGACTTGCTTCGCGGCCGGTGACGGAGGCACCATCCGGTCGACCCGGGACAGCGGCGCGAGCTGGGACGGCGAGTCGTCCGGGACGTCGGAGGCCCTCACAGGCATCTCCTGTCCGACGAGCTTCACGTGCTTCGCGGTCGGGGACTCGACGATCGTGAGACGAGAGCCCGCCTGACGCCGGCTGAGGTGGTGGACACTCTCGACGGCTAGAAAGGCGACCGCCCATGTGAAACATGGGCGGTCGTCTTTTGCTCGGCGACAAACCTCTGCATCGCGCGGACGTCGCCCGACCGCGGCTCGTCAGCCCAGTCCTCAAGCAGCGTTCTGGCGCCGAGGTTGAAGCGCCAGTCCTTCCTGGGCACGAGGACCGCGAGGCACAGCCCGACGACAGCCAGGAATGACCGGATGGCGAGAACCGCCAGAGCACCTAGGGCGGACCGATCGAGACCTGCAGAGCCGAGGAACGACGTCACGATCGACGCTGCGGCAAGGAGGATTCCCGTTCTGGCCCGCGTCTCGTCGAGCATGCCGACCTGGTGGTCGACCATGCGCAGCGATTGCTCATATGCCATGCCCTCTGGAGTCGTCATGAGCCGGCGGAGTTGCCTGCGCAGACGGACGGACGGCCACTCCCGTAGGCGCGCCGCGCTATGCAGACGACGAACGACCCCGGGGCCGAGTGGGAAGTCAGGCCCGAGTTCGCTCGCTCGCGCCTATGCAGCGCACACCTAGAACGAGGAGCTCAAGGACGACGTGACGCGGCAAAAAGAGACCAGAAAGAGACCA
>DATLOP010000010.1:0-12903 GCA_035536255.1 Solirubrobacteraceae bacterium | reverse complement strand
CGCGCGGACGAGCGGGATGCACGAGGAGCTGATCCGCCGCCTGGAGAACGCCGCCGGCCTGGACGGCGCCCCGCCCGCCCGCCGCGCCGCGTACCGCCGCGGGATGGCCGCCGGACGCGCTCGCGGATGAGGCTGCGCCTCTACCACCACCCCGACGGCGCCCGCGTCGCCTACCGAGCCGCGGGCACCGGCCCGCCGCTGGCCCTGCTGCACTCGGCCGGGCTGACCCACCGCGAGTGGGAGCCCGCGGTGGAGGAGCTGACGCCGCGCTTTCGTGTCGTGCTCCCCGACCTCCCGGGCCACGGCGACTCCGAGGACCGCCCGCGCCACCCCTACTCGCCGGACTGGATGGCCGACGTCATCGCCGGCTTCTGCCGCGACGTGCTGGGGCCCCGGCCGCTGGTCGCCGGCCACGAGCTGGGCGCCGACCTGCTGCTGCGCGCGACGCTCGCGGGACGGCTGGAGCCCCGGCGCCTCGTGCTCATGTCCAGCCGCCTGCACGCCCCCGCGCAGCGGCGCGGAATGCGGGCCTGGCGCACGGTGACCCGGGCCGCCGCGGTCCCGGGGCTGGACCGCCTGCTCTCCCACGGCGCCAAGGCGATGTTCCGTCCCGAGGCCGGGGTCAAGCTCAGCGCCCGGCGCAACCCCGACGCGCGCGACCTGGTCCGCCACGCCTTCGCCGACGTCGCGGGCAACGGGAACCGCGCCCGGTCCTGGGCCAAGCTGGCGCGCCGCTGGCCGCTCGGGGCGCAGGACGACTACCTCGACGCCTACGCCCGGCTCGACGTCCCGGTGCTGCTGCTGTGGGCGACCGAGGACCCCTACCACCCCGTGTCCACGGCCGAGGAGGCCCTGCGCCGCCTGCCCGACGCGCAGTTGCGCACGCTGTCGGGGACCGGATTC
Organism: Solirubrobacteraceae bacterium; assembly: GCA_035536255.1. GTDB lineage: Bacteria > Actinomycetota > Thermoleophilia > Solirubrobacterales > Solirubrobacteraceae > AC-38. Next base: position 12,000 of record DATLOP010000010.1, on the reverse strand, counting down.
CTCATGGCCTACGACGACCCGGTCGGGGTGGCCCGGGAGATCGCGGCGTTCTGCGGCTGAGATAATGCCTCCGCGCGTGTCCACCCAGAAGACCAAGCTGTGGGGCGGCGAGACCGACAAGGCGATCGCCAACTTCCCCGTCTCCGGCGACCCGGTGGACCTCGAGGTCGTGCGCTGGCTGGGCCGCATCAAGGCCGCCGCGGCCCGGGCCAACGCCGAGCTGGGCCTGCTGGACGGCGACATCGCCGAGCGCGTGGCGGCCGCCGGCGACCGCGTGGCGGCCGGCGAGTTCGACGACCAGTTCCCGGTCGACGCCTTCCAGACGGGCAGCGGGACCTCGTCGAACATGAACGCCAACGAGGTGATCGCCAACCTGGCCGGCGAGGGCGTGCACCCCAACGACCACGTGAACATGGGGCAGTCGTCCAACGACGTGTTCCCGTCCGCCGTCCACCTGGCCGCGCTGGACGAGTGCACCAACCGCCTGCTGCCGGCCCTGGAGCGCCTGGAGGACTCGTTCGCGCGCAAGGCGCAGGAGTTCAGGGACATCGTCAAGGCGGGGCGCACGCACCTGATGGACGCCGTCCCGGTCACGCTGGGCCAGGAGTTCGGCGGCTACGCGGCGCAGATCCGCCTGGGCCGGCGGCGGGTCTCGAACGCGCTGCCCCAGGTGGCGCAGATCCCGCTCGGCGGCACGGCCACGGGCACGGGGCTGAACACGCATCCCGAGTTCGCCGAGCGGGTCCGCAAGCTGCTGTCCGAGGAGACCGGCCTGGAGATCCGCCCGCCCGAGGACCCGTTCGAGGCCCAGGGCAACCGCGACGCGCTGGTCGAGCTGTCGGGCGCGCTGAAGGTGATCGCGGTCTCGGTGACCAAGATCGCCAACGACCTGGCGATGATGGGCTCGGGCCCCCGCGCCGGGCTGGGCGAGCTGCTGCTCCCCGAGCTGCAGAAGGGCTCGTCGATCATGCCCGGGAAGGTCAACCCGGTCATCCCCGAGGTCGTGATGCAAGTCGGGGCGCAGGTGATCGGCAACGACACCGCGATCACCGTCGCCGGATCGCAGGGCAACTTCGAGCTCAACGTCCGCGTCCCGCTGATCTCGCGCAACCTGCTGGAGTCGATCCAGCTGCTGACCGCCAAGGCCAACCTGTTCGCCGAGAAGTGCGTGGACGGGATCGAGCCCAACATGGAGGGCTGCGCGCGCTCCGCCGAGCTCACCCTGGCCGTGGCCACCGCCCTGAACCCCTTCATCGGCTACGACAAGGCGAGCGAGATCGTAAAGGCCGCCGCGTCCACCGGCCGCACGCTGCGCGAGGTCGCGGTCGAGCACGGCGTCGACGAGGAAACGCTGGACAAGGCCCTGGACCTGCGCAAGATCGCCGCCGGCAGCAGGTCCGGCTGACTCTGCGCTCCAACCTGGACATCGTCCGCGAGTTCATCGACGCCTTCAACCGAGGCGACGTCGAGGGGTTCGTCGCCTACACCGCCGAGGACGTTGAGATGGTCGAGGCGCCCGAGTATCCCGGGGCCACCTCGCGCCACGGCCACGCGGGCGTGCGCGAGACCCTGGCGAGCTGGTCCCAGGTCTGGGGACGGCTCACCACGACGATGGACGAGATGATCGAGGTGGACGAGGAGCGGGTGCTGACCCTCGGTCGCCAGCGCGCGCGGGGCGGCAGCGGCGGGGTGGAGATCGAGGCCTTTGTCGCGGCGCTGTACCGGATCCGCGAGGGTCGCGTGGTGTCCATGCACTTCTTCCTCGACGAGGCCCAGGCGCGCGCGGCGGCGGGCCTGGGGTGAGGGGACCGCGCCCTACAGGCTGATCGCCACGTACTTCGTCTCCAGGTACTCCTGGATCCCCTCGGGGCCGCCTTCGCGGCCGAAGCCGGAGTGCTTGATCCCGCCGAAGGGGGCGGCGGCGTTGGAGACCATGCCCTGGTTGAGGCCGACCATCCCGGTCTCCAGGCCCTCGGCGACGCGGAAGGCGCGGCCGAGGTCGCGGGTGTAGACGTAGGCCACGAGGCCGTACTCGGTGGCGTTGGCCCAGTGCACGGCCTCCTCCTCGGACTCGAAGCCCTTGACCGGCGCCACCGGGCCGAAGATCTCCTCGCGCAGGACCTCGGCGTCGTCGGGCACGTCGCCCAGGACCGTGGGCTCGTAGAAGTAGCCGGCCCCGTCGGGAATGCGGCCGCCGGTGACGACCTGCGCCCCCTTCCCCACCGCGTCCTGCACGAGCGAATCGACCTTCTCGCGCTGGTCGGCGTCGATCAAAGGCCCGACCTGGACGTCCTCCTCGGTCCCCCGGCCGACCTTCATCGCCGACAGCTTGTCGGCCAGCCGGGTCGTGAACTCGTCGGCCACCGGGGCGGCGACGTGGAAGCGGTTGGCCGCGGTGCACGCCTCGCCGATGTTGCGCATCTTGGCGATCACCGCCCCCTCGACCGCCGCGTCGAGGTCGGCGTCCTCGAACACCAGGAACGGCGCGTTGCCGCCCAGCTCCATCGACAGCCGCAGGAGCTGCTCGGACGCCTGCTCCATCAGCTTGCGCCCCACCTCGGTCGAGCCGGTGAACGACAGCTTGCGCGCCCGGGGGTCGCGGATCAGCGGCTCCATCACCGAGCCCGACGACGCCGCCGTGATCACGTTGAGCACGCCGCCGGGCAATCCGGCCTCCTCCAAGATCTTCGCCAGCGCCAGCATCGACAGCGGCGTCTGCTTGGCCGGCTTGATGACCATCGTGCACCCGGCCGCCACGGCCGGGGCGATCTTGCGCGTGCCCATCGCCATGGGGAAGTTCCACGGCGTGACGAACAGGCACGGGCCGACCGGCTGCTTGAGCGTCAGCACCCGTCCCTCCCCGGTCTGGTTGACCTGGTAGCGCCCGGCCACCCGCACCGCCTCCTCGGCGTACCAGCGCAGGAACTCGGCGGCGTAGGAGATCTCGGCCTTGGACTCCGACACCGGCTTGCCCATCTCCAGCGTCATCAGCAAGGCCAGGTCGTCCGCGCGCTCGCTCAGACCCTCGAAGGCGCGGCGCAGGACCTCACCGCGCTCGCGCGGCGCCTCGTCGGCCCACGCCGCCTGCGCGTCGGACGCCGCGCCCAGCGCGCCCAGCGCGTCGTCGACCGTGGCGTCGGCCACCGCGCACAGCGTCTCCCCCGTGGCCGGATCCTCGACGTCCAGCGTCGCGCCCTCGGAAGCGTCGCGCCACTCCCCGCCCACGTAGAGCCGCTTGGGGACCGCCTCGAGGACCTCGGACTCGCGCGTGGCCGTGCTCATGTGCTCACCGTCTGGGTTCCCAGCTCCTCGCTGATCGTCACGTCGATCGAGTAGTCGATCGGGACGACGATCAGGGAGGGGACGTCCAGCGTCAGCGCGTGCGTGAGGTGGCGTGAGAGGTCGTCGGCCGACTCGCAGCGCCAGGCCGGGCAGCCGAAGCTGTCGGCCAGCTTGACGAAGTCGGGGTTCGTGAAGTCCACGCCGAAGTGGCGGTCGAACTTCTTGTCCTGCTTCCAGACGATCGAGCCGAACTGGGCGTTCTCCCAGATCACGTTGACGATCGGCGTCTTCAGGCGGACCGCCGTCTCGAGCTCCTGGAGGTTCATCAGAAAGCCGCCGTCGCCGTTGACCGTGACCACGTTGCGCTCGGGATGGACGAGCTTGGCTCCGATCGCCGTGGGCAGCGCGATCCCCATCCCGGCCAGGCCGTTGGCGATCAGCACCGTGTTGGGCTCGTGCGCGGGGAACATGCGCGCGATCCACAGCTTGTGCAGCCCCACGTCGGAGATGAGCATGTCCTCGCGGCCCAGCGCCGCCCGGATGTCCCACAGGGCGCGCGGCGGGCGCACCGGGAAGGAGTCGTCCTCGCGGCCGGCCTCGAAGTAGGACAGGACGATCTCGTTCAGGCGGCTGCTCCGCGGCTCGGAGTCCGGCGCCACCACCGGCCCGCACGCCTCGCCCAGCCGGGACAGGATCACCTCCATGTCGCCGATCAGGTCGAGCTCGGTGATGAAGTGCTCGTCGACCTCCACCGAGGTCGTGTCGACGCAGACGATGCGCTTGTCCTTGCGCGGGTTCCAGTTGACCGGCGCGTGCTCGACCAGGTCGTAGCCGACGGTGATCACCACGTCGGCGTCCTCGAACCCGGCCAGCGCGTAGTCGCGCTCCTGCAGGCCCACGGTGCCCACGAAGCGCTCGTCCTCGTAGTCCACGACGCCCTTGCCCATGAACGTCTCGGCCACCGGGATCCCGGTCACGCGCGCGAACTCGCGCAGCGCCGGGGCGGCGCCGACGCGCGTGGCGCCGTTGCCGGCCAGCACGATCGGGCTCTCGGCCGAGCGGATCAGCCGCGCCGCCAGCTCGAGCTCGGTGGCGCTGGGCTCAGGCCGGCGGAAGCCGGACTGGACGGGCAGCGGCTCGGCGTCCAGGTCGGCGGCCATGACGTCCTCGGGCAGCTCCAGGTGCGTGGGGCCGGGCTTCTGCGCCTGCGCGACCTTGAACGCCTTGCGCACCGCCTCGGGGATGATCGCCGGCGAGGTGAGCTGGGCGTTCCACTTGACGATCGGGCGCATCAGCGACACCAGGTCGATGTACTGGTGGGACTCCTTGTGCATGCGCTCCAGGTCGCCCTGGCCGGTGAGCGCGACGAGCGGCGAGTGGTCCAGGAAGGCGTCGGCCACGCCGGTGACGAGGTTGGTGGCGCCCGGCCCCAGGGTGCCCAGGCAGACACCGGCGCTGCGGGTCAGCCGGCCGTAGGCGTCGGCCATGTAGGCGCCGCCCTGCTCGTGGCGCACGGGGACGAACTGGACGTTCGAGCGGTCCAGGGACTCGTTGAGGTCGAGCGTCTCCTCGCCCGGGATCCCGAAGACGTAGCGGACGCCCTCGGCCTCCAGGCACTCCACGAAGACGTCGGAGGCGCGGCGGACGGCCATTGAATTGACGCTATCACCGCTTCCGTGCAGGACCATTCGTGTTCCATGACATCCATGCGCGCGCTCGCCGTCTCGCTCCTGGCCGCCGCCGCCCTCGCGGCGGCCGCGCCTGCGGCGCCCGCCGCGGCCCCGAGCCGCCTGGTCGTCGAGGGCGCCGGCTTCGGCCACGGTGTCGGGATGAGCCAGTACGGCGCGTACGGCTTCGCGCGCCGCGGGACGGCGTACCCGGCGATCCTGCGCCACTACTACTCCGGCACCGCGCTGGGGACCACGTCGCCCCGGCGCACGATCCGAGTGATCCTGCAGGCCAACCGCAACGTCGTGAGCTTCCGCGGCGCCACGGTCGCCGGCCCGCGGCGCGTGAGCCCGCGCCTGGCCTACCGCGTCGTGCGCCGCGGGACGGACGCCGTCGAGCTCCAGACGGGCGGTGGACGGCGCCTGGCCCGGTTCCGGGCCCCACTGCGCGTCCGGGGGCGCGGCGCCGTGCAGCTGCTCGACGGGTCGATCAACGAGTCCGCGGACGGCTGGTACCGCGGGGCGCTGGAGATCCGCCCGGGCGTCAACGGCGGCGTCAACGCGATCAACGCGCTGGCGCTGGACGACTACGTGGCCGGGGTCGTGTCCGGCGAGGTCCCGGCCTCGTGGCCGCGCGAGGCGCTGCGCGCCCAGGCCGTCGCGGCGCGCACGTACGCCATCACCACCGACGCCGGCGGGCGCGGCTTCGACCAGTGGCCCGACACGCGCTCCCAGGTCTACCTCGGGCTGGCCTCCGAGACGGCGCCCACCAACGCCGCGGTGCGCGCGACGGCGGGCCAGATCGTGACCTACGCCGGCCGCCCGGCCGTGACGTTCTTCTTCTCCACCTCGGGTGGGCGCACCGAGGACGTCGAGAACTCGTTCCTGGGCTCCGAGCCGCGCCCCTGGCTGCGCAGCGTGCCCGACCCCTACGACGGCGCCTCGCCGCGCCACCGCTGGCGGATCGAGATGCCGCTGGCCGAGGCCGAGCGCAGGCTCGGCGACCTGGTGCGCGGGCGCCTGCGCGGGATCGAGGTCATCAAGCGCGGCAGCTCCCCGCGCGTCGTGTACGCGATCGTCTCCAGCACCGGCGGCAAGGCGCGCACCGACGGCCCGCAGCTGCGCGCCCGCCTGGAGCTGTCGGACACCTGGGCGACGTTCCGCGTGCTCTAGAGCTGCTCGCGCCGGCGGCGCGGGTCGCGCAGCAGCTCGGCGGCCAGCTCGTCGCCGATCTCGGCCCGGCCGTTGCGGCGGCGGCGCTCGTTGATCCCCTCGATCATCTGGGCGATGTCGTTCTCCTCGACCTCGGCCATCGCGCCGTAGTCGCGGCCGTGCCGGCGGCGGCGCTTGGGGCGCGGGTTGCCCGCGGAGGCGAGCCAGACCGGCACGCACATGGCGAGGAACAGCGCCACGCCGATGATCAGCGGCTCGGGCACGGGCCCGCAGCGTACGCCCGGCCCGCGCGGCCGTCCAGCCCTATTCCGGTGCGGCTCCGTAGACCCGCGAGAGCGACTCGGCCACGCACACCGGCTTGTCGCCGCCGTCGCGCTCGAAGGTCAGCTCGCTGGTGATCTGAGCGCCGCCCGGCACGTCCTCCACCTTGGCCAGCTTCATCCGCATCCGCACCTTCGAGCCGACGGGCAGCGGGGCCGGGAAGCGGACCTTGTTGAGGCCGTAGTTGACCCCGAAGGCGAAGCCCTCGGCCTTGAACATGGCGTAGGAGAACCGCGGCGCCAGCGACAGCGTGTAGTAGCCGTGGGCGATCGTCCCGCCGAACGGCGTGTCCTTGGCGCGCTCGACGTCGAGGTGGATCCAGTTGTCGTCGCCGGTGACCTCGGCGAACTCGTTGATGTCCTCCTGGGTCACCTCGTGCCAGTCGGACACGCCGACCTCCTGGCCCTCGTGCGACTTCAGGTCGTCCAGCCCGTTCACGGTCAGCATCGGTCCTCCAAGTCGTGGGGGGTGGAAAGCTATCGGGGTGGCCCCGCTGCTCGCCGTCGACGCCCCCTCGCTGCTCTTCCGCGCCTTCTACGCGCTGCCCGACTCGATCAAGGCGCCGAGCGGAGAGCCGGTCAACGGGCTGCTGGGCACGGCCAACCTGCTGCTGTTCGAGCTCGAGCGCCATGCGCCGCGGGCCGTGGTCCTGTGCTTCGGCGCCGAGGCGGCGCACTACCGCAAGGAGGCCTACCCGCCCTACCACGCCGACCGCATCGCCGAGCCCGAGGGGCTGGGCTGGCAGTGGGGGCGCGCGCGCGACTTCTTCGAGCGCTTCGGGTTCTTCGTCGCCGACAGCCCGGACCTCGAGGCCGACGACCTGCTGGGCTCCTACGCCACCGCGGAGGTGGCGGCGGGCGGCGAGGCGCTGATCCTCACCGGCGACCGCGACATGTTCCAGTGCGCCACGGACCGGGTGAAGGTGCTCTACCTCAAGACCGGCGGGCCGCAGGGCGCCGAGGAGATGGGGCCCGACGAGGTCGTCGCGCGCTACGGCGTGCCGCCGTCCGCCGTCCCCGACTTCATCGCGCTGCGCGGCGACCCGTCGGACGGGCTGCCCGGGGCCAAGGGGATCGGCGAGAAGACGGCGGCCGACCTGCTGCGCCGTCACGGGACGCTGGAGGCGGCGCTGGACGCGGCGATCCGCGAGAAGCCGGGGGTCCGCAAGGCCCTGCTCGCGGATCCCGATCAGCTGCGGATGTTCAAGGACGTGGCCACCCTGCGCCACGTCGACGTCGAGCTGCCGCCCGACCGCCGGCTGGACGCCGAGGGCGCGTCCGAGGCGGCGCGCGAGCTGGGGATGAACCGCCTGGCCGACCGGCTGGCCGCTACGGCGTGAAGCGCACGTGGATCACGTCGCCGTCGGCGACCGGGTAGTCGCGGCCCTCGACGCGCAGCGTCCCGCGCTCGCGCGCCGCGGCGTAGCCCCCGGCGTCGACCAGCGCGTCCCACGCGATCACCTCGGCGCGCACGAACCCGCGCTGGATGTCGGAGTGGATGGCGCCGGCGGCGTGCCAGGCGCTCGAGCCGCGCGCCACGTGCCAGGACTGCGCCGGCTTGTCGGTGTCGGCGGTGAAGAAGGCGATCAGGTCGAGCAGCTCGTAGGCGCCGCGGACCACCCGCTCCAGCGCCGGCTCGGCGATGTGCAGCTCGCCGCGCATCGCCTCGGCCTCGGCGGCGTCGAGCTCGGACAGCTCGGCCTCCAGGCGCGAGGACACCGCCACGGCGGCCGCGCCGCGCTCGCGGGCCGCCGAGGCCACCGCCTCGGGCACGCCGGCCTCGCCCTCGTCCACGTTGGCCACGAGCAGCACCGGCTTGGCGGTCAGCGGCTGGAGCAGGCGCAGCGCGTCGGGCGCCGCCTCGGGCACGGGAACGGTGCGGGCGGGACGCCCGGATTGCAGCGCCTCGATCACGGCGCGCAGCCAGCCCTCCTCGGCTATGGCCGCCTTGTCGCCCCCGCGCGCCGTGCGCTCGACGCGCTCCAGGCGGCGCTCGGCCTGCTCGAGGTCGGCGTAGAGCAGCTCGGTCTCGATCGTCTCGATGTCCGCGATCGGATCCACCCGGCCGGAGGGATGCACGACGTTGGGGTCGTGGTGGGCCCGCACCACGTGGACGAGCGCGTCGACCTCGCGGATGTTGGCCAGGAAGCGGTTGCCCAGCCCCTCGCCGCGGTGCGCGCCCGCCACCAGCCCGGCGATGTCGTGGAAGTCGATCGTGTCGTGCACGACCTCGGACGCCCGCAGCGTCTGCGCCACCCGGTCCAGGCGCTCGTCGCGCACCGGCACCACGGCCATGTTGGGCTCGATCGTCGTGAACGGGTAGTTGGCCGCCTCGGCCCCGGCCCGGGTCAGCGCGTTGAACAGCGAGGACTTGCCCGCGTTGGGCAGCCCGACGATCCCGACCTTCATCGCGACCGGGCGACGGAGCCGACGGCGGTCCCCAGCAAGACGCCCGCGACCGAATCGCTCGGCCAGTGAACGCCGAGGTACAGCCGCGAGAGGGCCAGCCCGCCCGCCAGCGCGTACAGCGGCGGTGCCGGGAGGAGGGCGGAGTATGCCCGCGCCCCGGCGAACGACGACGTGGCGTGGGCGCTGGGGAACGACAGCCCGGTCGGCGTGCCGGTGAGCGGCGGCAGGCCGGGCACCTGGGGCCGGCGCCGGCGCACGGCCAGCTTGATCGCCGTGGTCAGGACGTAGGCCCCGGCCACGCCCGCGACGCCGCGACGCCAGGCGTCGCGCCGCGCCGGGTCCGCCGCCCAGCCGGCGCCCCCGATGGCCAGCCACACCGCGGCGTGCTCGCCCAGCGCCGAGAAGGCGCGCACCGCGCGCTCGGCGCGCGGGGTGTGGCCGAGCGTGCGCGCCAGCCGGTAGCCGGACTCGTCGAGGCCCACCGCTCAGCCGAAGCCGACGCGGTGCTCGTCCTTGTCGATCCGCAGGAAGACGACGGCGTCCAGGCGGATCTGCGCCGTGCCGTCGTCGTGCTGCAGCTCGAACCAGCCGCCGTCGGGCAGCGCGCTGCGCAGGCGATCGATCTCGGAGTCGTCGACGCGGACGGGCAGCATCTGGCCGACGCCGAAGCCGATGACCACCTCGCGGGTCGCCGCCATCAGTGGCCCTCCGCGGGCTGGACGATCTCGGTAAGCACGCCGCCGGTCGCCGTGGGATGGACGAAGGCGACGCGCGAGTCGCGGATCCCCACCCGCGGCGTCTCGTCGATGAGCCGCAGCCCGGCGTCGCGCAGGCGGCCCAGCTCGGACTCGATGTCCGCGACGGCGTAGGCCACGTGGTGCAGGCCGGGACCGCGGCGCTCCAGGTACTTGCCCACCGGCGTGTCGGGGCCCAGTGGCGCCAGGAGCTCCACGTGGCCGTCGCCCACGTCGAGCAGCGCGGCGTCCACCCCCTGCTCCTCCACGGTCTCGCGGTGCGCCAGGGGCAGCCCGAGCGCGTCGCGGTAGAGGGAGAGCGCGGCGTCCATGTCCTGCACGGCGACGCCGACGTGGTCGATGCGGCCCAGCACGGCCGCGCAGTCTATTCGCGCGGCGGAGAGATGGGGCGGTCGGACGCCGCGGCCAGACGCACGCCCTGGCGCAGCCCGCGGGCCGAGGGTTCGACGCCCTGCATGATGCGGTCGATCTCGGCGCGGTCCAGCACCTCGTCGGCCAGCAGCTTCTCGGCCAGCTCGTCGAGCTTGTACCGATGGGACTCGATCAGCGCGTAGGCCGCGCGGTAGGCCTCGTCGGCCAGGTCGCGCTGCTCCTGGTCGCGCATCCGGCGGGTGGCGTCGGACAGCTCGTCGCCCCCCGAGTCCATCCGCGACGACGTCATCCCGGTCCCCATCGCGTACTCGTGGACCATCGAGCGGGTGATCTCGGAGATCTTGTTCAGGTCGTCGGCGGCGCCGGTGGTGATCGACCCGAACACGATCTGCTCGGCCACGCGGCCCCCGATCAGGACCGTCATGTAGTCGATCAGCTCCTCGCGCGTCTTGAGGTAGCGATCCTCGGCCGGAAGGTTCAGCGTGTAGCCCAGCGCCTGCCCGCGCGGGACGATGGAGATCTTGTGCACGCGGTCCACGGTCGGCAGCAGCTCGGCGCACAGCGCGTGCCCGGCCTCGTGGAAGGCGACGACGCGGCGCTCGTGGTCGTTGAGCTTGCGCCGCGACTGCATTCCGGCCACCACCCGCTCCAGCCCGGCGTCGAAGTCGGCCATCGACAGCGCGGTCCCGTTGCGGCGTGCGGCGCGGATCGCCGCCTCGTTGCAGATGTTCGCCAGGTCGGCGCCGGTCAGCCCGCTGGTCTGCTTGGCCACCAGCGACAGGTCGACCTGCGCGTCCATCGGCTTGGTGCGCGTGTGCACGCGCAGGATCCCCTCGCGGCCCTTGACGTCGGGCGGCGAGACGAAGATCTGACGGTCCAGCCGGCCCGGGCGCAGGAGCGCCGGGTCGAGCTTCTCCAGCAGGTTGGAGGCGGCCATGACGACCACGTCGTCGGTGGTCGAGAAGCCGTCCATCTCCACCAGCAGCTGGTTGAGCGTCTGGTCCTTCTCACCCGAGATGTCGGCCCCGCGCCGCCCCCCGACCGCGTCGAGCTCGTCGATGAAGATGATCGCCGGGGCGTTCTTGCGCGCGATGGCGAACAGGCGCCGGATGCGCGCCGCGCCCAGGCCCACGAACTGCTCGACGAACGAGGCCGCGGACTGGGAGAAGAAGTTGGCGCCCGACTCGTGGGCGACGGCCTTGGCCAGCAGCGTCTTGCCGGTCCCGGGCGGCCCGTGGAGCAGGATCCCCTTGGGCACGCGCGCGCCGAGGGCCTTGAAGCGGCCGGCGTCGCGCAGGAACTCCACGACCTCCTGCAGCTCGTGCTTGGCCTCGTCGGCGCCGGCGATGTCGCTCCAGCCGATCGAGAGGTTCGACTCGGGCTTGATCTGCTGGGGCTTCGTCTTGGGCATCACCTTGAGGGTGCGCCACAGGAAGAAGACGATCAGCCCCATGAACAGGATCGGGACCCAGGTGATCACCCACGACTCGATCTGGTCGTAGGACAGGGCGAGCGGGAAGGCCATCAAGGCATCATCGGCGCCTGTGCGCCATGACTCAACCCCGTCCGGGCGGTCGCTCGGCGCGGACGATCTCGGCCAGCGCGGCGCGCCCCACCTCGAGCTGCTCGGGCGTGGGCTCGCGCGTGCCCATGTGGCGCTGCAGCTCGTACCCGGGGCGCCGCAGCGCCCGGGCCAGGCGGGTCCCGGCGTGGCGCTCGGCCCAGCCGAAGACCTCGACGGCGACCGCCACCGCGCCGACGGCCACGGCGGCGTTGGCCACGGGGCCGGGATGCTCGACGGCCCGGCGCAGCAGCGCGGCTCCCGCGACGTTGGCCGCCAGCATCGGGGCGACCAGGTTGGACCCGCAGCGGTCGTGCTCCTTGGCCGCGTCGGCCGCGTCGTCGTCGCGCTCGTAGGCGGCGATCGCCTTGTGCTCCACCCCGTGGTAGGCGGCGGTGTCGCCGGCGCGCAGGGCGAGCAGCGCGGGCGCGAGCGAGACCACGCCGGCCGCCGCCTCCCCG
>DATLOP010000009.1:0-10278 GCA_035536255.1 Solirubrobacteraceae bacterium | reverse complement strand
TTGTCGCGCGCGAACCACCCCGGGGCCGCGACAATCGCGATCACCATGAACAGCACGGCAAGCGCGGCGGCCACGGGAAGGACGCCGCGGTTCCAGCGTGTCACGTAGTACGCCATCACAACGTAGATGAGGATGTAGGCGATCGCGCCGCCATGTGCGCCCTGGAGGGCGTCCCATCCGCCGAACGTGATCACGGCGGTCAGGACCGCGCTCGTGACCAGGAGGAGCGTGACCGCGGCCTTCGTCGCCTTCGACTCGGGCTTCTCGCGGTTTGGGTGCTCGATCTGGACGCCGGGTGCGGATGCCTCCATCGCGGCGGAAGTCTAAACGCGCGCGCGAGAGAGATGCGGCGGTTCGTCGCCCTAGACTCGGCCTCGTCCGGCGGGCGTGCTGGAACTGGTAGACAGGCCGGGTTTAGGTCCCGGTGCTCGAGAGAGCGTGGGGGTTCGATTCCCTCCGCCCGCACTAGGATTGGCGCTCTCGGGGGCAGTAGCTCAGTTGGTGGTAGCGCCGGTCTCCAAAACCGGAGGTCCCAGGTTCGAGTCCTGGCTGCCCCGCTCCGCTTCTCCGTCCGGGGTCGGAGGGAGACTGCGCGCGTGGCTGCTCCCGAGGACGACGTCTCGCGTTTCCTCTTCGGGCTGTACCGCGACGCCGGGGCGATCCGCGTGCGCCGCGCGCAGAGCGTGGCCTTCGGGGAGGCCCAGGAGGCCCACACGCGCCGGGTGGTCGAGGCGTGGGTGGCGGCGACGCGCCCGCCTGGCGACCCCATCGCGGGGCTGGCCGACGTGCGGCCGCTGCGCACGCGCCCGCCCGGTCCGCGGGCCTGGCTGCGCGCCGCGCTGAGCAGTGTGCGGCACGCGCGCTGACCGCGCTCGTAGTCTGCGCACATGAGCGAGGACCTCCCGGAGACGATCGCCCGCGCCTTCGCCGCGCTGAACCGCCGCGATCTCTCGGGGCTGCTCGCCGTGTCGCATCCCGACATCGAGTGGCGCCCCCTGCGCGCCGGTGTGGGCCCGTACGTGGGCCACGAGGGGATCCGCCGGGCGCTGGACGACGTGCACGCGGAGTTCGACGAGCTGCACAACGAGCCGCGCCGCTGGACCGACCTGGGGGACCGCATCCTGGTCGCCGGTCGCCTCGTGGCCAAGGAGCGCGCGACCGGGCTGCGCATCGACAACCCCGGCGCGTGGATCGTCGAGATGCGCGACGGCCTGGTCGTGCGCGTGGACGCCTTCGCCTCCGAGGACGCGGCGCTCGCGGCGGCGTCGCGCTCGCGCGGCTGAGCGGCCGGGTCGGACTAGACTGCCGCGCCGTGCCGGGGTCGAGCGTCTTCGCGCAGGGCCTGCTGGACGGCCGGGTCGCGCTGGTCACCGGCGGCGGAACCGGTCTGGGGAAGGCGGCGGCCCGCGAGCTGCACGCGTGCGGGGCGACCGTGGCGATCTGCGGCCGGCGCGCCGAGGTCCTGGAGGCGGCGGCGGGGGAGATCGGCGAGCGCTGCGCCGTCGTCCCCGGCGACGTGCGCACGCCGGAGGGCGCGGCGGCGATCGTCGACGCCGTGCTCGAGCGCTGCGGGCGCCTGGACGTGCTCGTCAACAACGCCGGCGGCCAGTACTTCGCGCCCGCCGAGGCGATCGAGCCCAAGGGCTGGCGCGCGGTGTTCGACCTCAACGTGGGGGGCACGGAGAACATGTCGCGCGCCGCCGTGCAGCGCGCGCTGCGCCCGGCCGGGGGCGGCACGATCGTCAACGTCACCCTGTCGCCGCACCACGGCCTGGCCGGGATGGTCCACTCCAGCGCCGCCCGCGCCACGGTCGAGGGCCTGACCCGCGAGCTGGCGCGCGAGTGGGCGGACGACGGGATCGCGGTGATCGCCGCCGCGGCCGGCCACTTCGACACCGAGTCCCTGCGCAAGTACCCCGAGCCGGTGTGGCGCGCCGCCGCCCGGACGGTGCCGCTGCAGCGCCTGGGCCGCGAGGAGGAGCACGCCTGGCTGATCGCGCTGCTCGCCTCCCCGCTCGGCCACGCCCTCAGCGGCTCGGTGGTCACGCTGGACGGCGCCCGCGACGACTGGTTCGGCCCCTGGCCGCCACCCGGCCTGCAGGACGACGCCGGCGAGGTGCCGATCGAGGCGCGCCGGCCCCGGAACCAGAGCGGGCGACCGGACTCGAACCGGTACTAAGAGCTTGGAAGGCTCTTGTGCGACCGTTACACCACGCCCGCGCGCCGCTCGATTCTAGACGGAGCCCTAGAATCGGATCCCTCGGGGAGTGGCGCAGCCTGGTAGCGCATCCGGCTGGGGGCCGGAAGGTCGCAGGTTCAAATCCTGTCTCCCCGATTGAAGAAGACCCCCGCCCAGGGACTAGTGTAGGCAGATGCCCCTCAAGCTCGCGATCGCGCTGACGGCACTGGCAACTGCAATCGCCGTCGCTCCGCCGGCCGGTGGTCAGGGCAACCAATCCTGCCCGGCGCTAGCTGGAAACGCGTCGCAACTCCAGGAGGTCACGCGACCCAGGGTCTGCCGATCGCCGCAGGAGCTGGCTGCGCTGTTGCGCGCTGAGCCTCCATTCAGGGGCCGGGTCGTGATCCCCGGGGACGCACGGTGGGACATGACGCCCTTCGTGAACCTGCCCGTGCGCTCCGGCGTGGAGATCGTCGGAGCGCGGGGACCGCTCGCGCGGCGGCCGCAGCTCTTCACCACGAACGCGCAGGACGCCTACACCATCTTCGAGATCATGGGCGACGACGTCCGCATCGAGGGGATCCGGCTCACCGGTCCCGCCGGAAGGGAACCCACCGGCAACAAGGCGATCGTCATCGGGCCGAAGCCGGACGCACCACACCCGCTCTCGCGGCGGGTCCTCATCACCGACAACGAGATCGAGCGCTTCACGGTCGGGATCGAGATCTTCGGCTTCGCGAGCGTGGACGATCCGAAGGACTACCCGGAGGGCCGTACGCCGCTGCAGGCCCCGCGCGACGCCGCGCTCGTGCGAGTGGAGCGCAACTACCTCCACCATTTCCGTCCGAAGCGCGCCGGGTACGGGGTGGTGATCGGGGGTGATGCCTACGCGACGATCGAGGCGAACGTGTTCGAGAACGCCGTCCATCAGATCGCCGCCGACGGGCGGGCGCACAGCGGCTACGTAGCGAAGTTCAACTACGTGCTCGAGGCGCGCGACTACACCGGCCAGTTCGGCCATCACTTCGACGTCCACGGCCGAGGGAATGCGGCGACCGCGGCGTACAAGGGCGGCCCCGCCGGCAGGTACTTCGACGTCTCGTTCAACACGTTCCGGGGCGAGCAGGACTACGGCTTCCTCGGTCGGCTGACGCGAGCCGCCTTCGGCCTCCGCGGCAGGCCGCAGATCCGCGCCCAGTTCTTCCACAACGTCGTTGCCCACGACGACTTCGACGAGGCGATCAAGACCCCCGATGGGACGCCGACCAAGTACAACCTGATCACACGCGGAACTCGCTACGACCAGGACTACTCGAACGAGATCGCCGCGGGCGACTTCGACGGAGACGGCCGCAGCGACGTCTTCACGGGGAACGGGACGGGTTGGTGGTTCTCGCGCGCTGGGATCCGCCCGTGGGAGTACCTGCGCCCGTCGAACAAGCGCGTCGGCGACCTCGGCTTCGGCGACGTGGACAACGATGGCCGCACCGACGTGGTGTATCGCGACGGCGCTGGGAGGCTCAGCTTCGCGAAGAGCGGCAACGCGCCGGGTCTGACGCCGATCGCGGGCGCGCCGGTGCCCGTGCCGATGCGCGACATCCGCTTCGGCGACTTCGACGGGGACCGCCTCACCGACATGTTCTTCACGCACGGCGACCAGTGGCACGTATGGCGAGGCGCCACCCGCGCCTGGACGCCCACCGGCAGCTCCGGCAAGCCGATCTCGGAGCTGCTGTTCGGGGAGTTCGACGACGTGCGTGGAACCGACGTGGCCGGGGTGAACAGCAACGGCTGGTCCTACTCGAGCGGCTCGACCCAGCCTTGGACCCCCTTCAACGGCAGGCTCACGCGATCGTTCAAGGACGCCGTCGCCGCGAACTTAGACGGCCTTGGGAAGACCGACATCCTCGTGCTCTCCGATGGGACCAGGTGGCGTTGGAGCCGCGAGGGCCGCTCACCGCTGAGCACTGTCGAAACCCTGCCCCAGCGCCTGAGCAGGCCCCTGGATCAACTGGCGATTGGCCGCTTCGACGGCGACTCGGACCGGATCATCGGCTTCGAGAGGGGTGCGCTGCGGCTGATGGTCTGGCGCGGCCCGGTCGGCGGTACCGGCTTCCATCCGCGCTCAGAGCAGAACATGCGCTGAGCGATGGGTTAGGTTGAGCCGGTGCCGCACGAAGGCCAGGAGATCGTCAACCCGCGCACTGGTCAGCGGATGCGGATCGCGCGTCTCGGCGACGACGAGCTGCGGATCGAAAGCGTGAATCCGCCTACGACCGAGCGCGAGCCGGAGCACGTTCACCCAGGGCAGGAGAGCGGTGCCGAGGTGCGGTCCGGTGCCCTGGTGTTCGAGATCGGGGGCGAGCGCAGGCGGGTCGGTCCCGGTGAGTCCGTCGTGATCCCGCCCAACACCCCGCACCGGTTCTGGAACGAGTCCGAGGAGGTGGCGCACTCGGTCCAGTTCTTTCGGCCGGCGCTCGACATCGCGGCGTTCTTCGAGACGTACTTCGAGCTCGCCCGCCGCAGGGAGCTGAAGGAGGGGGGCGACATCCCGCTCACTCGGGTGGCCGCCATGGTCCCGGAGTTCCGCGACGAGATTCGCCTGACGCGGCCGCCCTGGCCGGTCGTCCGCGCGATGTCCGCCCTTCTATGGCCGGTCGCTCGGCTGCGGGGCGTTCGCGGCCGGCTGGAATACGACGCGGACGCGCCCGCTCCCTGATTCGTGTCCGGCGCCATGACGGAGCCCGCGCTCCCGCCAGGACCCCGGTCGCCGGGACCCTTCCAGGCCGTGCTGTGGGGCCTGCGCTACCCGCAGTTCACGCGCGCCGGCCACGAGCGCTTCGGGCCGACGTTCACGATCCGGCCGGGCACGATGGCGCCGGCCGTGCTCACGACCGACGCCGGCGCGATCCGGCGGCTGCTCACCGGCGACCCGCTGGCCAAGGGCCACGGCAACGACGCCGTGCGCCCACTGATCGGCGAGCGCTCGGTGCTGCTGCTGGGGCCGGCCGAGCACCTGGCGCGGCGCAAGCTGCTGCTCCCGCCCTTCCACGGCGAGCGCGTGCGCGGGTACGCCGCGCTGATGCAGCGGCTGATGGACGCCGAGGTCGAGCGCTGGCGCCCGGGCGACACGGTGGCCATGCTGCCGACCGCGCAGAACGTGACCATCGAGGTCATCCTGCAGGCCGTCCTCGGCGTCGCCGACCCCGAGATGCGCCGGCGCTTCCGCGGCCTCATCGACGACCTCCTCTTCTACCCGCTCGGCGCCCTGCGCCTGCGCCTCAGCGGACGCCTCACCCCGCGCGTCGCCCCGCCGCGGCGCCTGCGCGAGGCCGCGGCGTTCGCGGCGTCCCTGCCCACGCCGGCCGTGATGACGTACTTCCCGGAGGCCAAGCCGCGCACGCGGTGGAACCTGGCCACCTGGCGCTGGTGGCGGCTGCGCGACCGGCTCTACGCGCTGCTCGACGAGCACATCGCCGCCACCCGGGCCGACCCCGGGCTCGCCGAGCGCGAGGACATCCTGGCCATGCTGGTCCAGGCGCGCGACGAGGACGGCCGCGCGCTGAGCGACGCGGACCTGCGCGACGACCTCCTGGCCCTCATCGGCGCCGGTCACGAGACCACTGCCGCGGCGATCGCGTGGGGCGCGGCGCTGCTCGCGCACCATCCCGCCGAGCGCGCGCGGGCGGCCGCCGCCGCCCGCGAGGGGGACGAGGCCCGCCTCGGCGCCCTGGTCAAGGAGGTCCTGCGCATCCGCCCGCCGCTGCCCGTGGCCGCCGGGCGGGTCCTGGACGAGCCGTTCGCCATCGGCCCCCACACCGTCCCGGCGGGGACGCTCATCCTGATCGACGCCTGGGGCCTGCACCACGACCCGGACCGCCATCCCGACCCGGAGCGCTTCTGGCCCGAGCGCTTCCTGGACGACCCGCCGGAGCCCTACTCGTGGCTTCCGTTCGGCGGCGGCGCGCACCGCTGCATCGGGTCCGCCCTGGCCGAGCTCGAGATCGGGATCGCGCTCTCGACGATCCTGCGCCGCGTCGACCTCGCGCCGGCCGACGCCGAGCTCGCGCCGCCGGCGCGCCGCGGGGTCACGGTGGTGCCGCACGCCGGCGGGCGCGTGGCGGTCGCCTGAGCCCGCCCCTAGCGCGCGACGCGGTACTTCAGGTGGGTGACTCCCCGCGAGGCCACGACCTCGACCGGCTCGAGCTGCGGGTGGCCGACGTCCTCGAGCAGCCGCGCCCCGCCTCCCAGCACGACCGGGACGACGTGGAGGTGCAGCTCGTCGAGGAGCCCCGCGGCCAGGTACTGGTTGACCGTGCTCGCGCCGCCGGCGATCGCCACGTCGCCGTCGCCCGCCGCCGCGCGCGCCCGCTCCAGCGCGGCCTCGATCCCTTCGGTCACGAACTCAAACGTCGTGCCGCCCCGCATCTCCAGCGGCGCGCGCGGATGGTGCGTGAGGACGAAGACCGGCGTGTGGAACGGAGGGTCCTCGCCCCACCACCCCGTCCACGTCTCGTCCCACGGCCCGTCCCCGCCGCCGAACATCCGGCGCCCCATGACGTGGGCGCCGACGCCCGCCTGCGTCGCCGCGACGACCCCGGCGTCCGCGTTGTGCTCGCCGCCCTCGCGCCCGTGGCTCTCGCGCCACGCGGCGGTGGCGATCGCCCAGTCGTGCAGGCGCTCCCCGCCCTCGCCGAGCGGCTCCTCCCGGGTCTGGTTCGGGCCCGCCACGAAACCGTCGAGCGAGATCGAGATGTGGCAGCGCACGCGGCTCACGGAGCCCCAACCCTAGCCTCGACGCCCGCGCGTGCGCGACGCCCTACGATCCGCCGGCCATGACCCACGCCGACGACATGCTGGCCGTCGCGGCCGCGCGCGCGGACGAGCTCGCGGCGCCCGGGCTCGACGCCCGCCCGCGGCGGGGCGTCGCCGTGCTCGCGTGCATGGACGCCCGGATCGACCTGTTCGCGATGCTCGGGTTGCAGCACGGCGACGCGCACATCATCCGCAACGCGGGCGGGCTGGTCACCGAGGACGCGATCCGCTCGCTCAGCGCGTCCCAGCGCCTGCTCGGCACCGAGGAGATCGTGGTGGTGATGCACGACGACTGCGGGCTGCACGGCGCGTCGGAGGACGAGTTCGCGCGCGCGCTCGCGGCCGACGGCGTCCTGCCGACCTGGCGGCTCGGGGCCTTCGAGACCGTCGAGGACGCCCTGCGCCACGGCCTCGCCCGGCTGCGCTCCAGCCGCGAGCTCACGGCCCGCGACCACATCCGGGGCGTGGTCTTCGACCCGGAGACGGGCGCGGTGCGCGAGGTGGACC
This sequence comes from Solirubrobacteraceae bacterium, assembly GCA_035536255.1. Lineage (GTDB taxonomy): Bacteria > Actinomycetota > Thermoleophilia > Solirubrobacterales > Solirubrobacteraceae > AC-38. Next base: position 2,777 of record DATLOP010000009.1, on the reverse strand, counting down.
CGCCCGAGGGCTAGGGCGGCCGCTCCCCGCGCAGCTCGATCTCCGGCGCGCGCGCCAGGAGCATGGTCAGGCCGGTGCGCGGATCGCGCGGGGACGCCCGGCGCTCGCGCAGGACGACCGCGGACCACGGCGTGCCTTCGTCCAGCGAGGCCGCCACCGCCTCGGCCACGTCGCGCGGCACCCACCCGGCCTGCCCGCCGGCCGCGGCGTGCACGGCGATCGCGTTGGGGTCGTGGGGGTTGGCGGGGTCGCGGCGCAGCTCCAGCGCCGCTCCGGGTCCCAGCGCGTCGGACTGCAGCACGTCGCCGTGGTGGGCGGCCGCCCCGGCCACGCCGCACACCAGCAGGCCCCGCTCGGCCAGCGCCGGCGCGTCGCGCGCCAGGAAGCGCCCGGCCTCGTCGACCAGGTGGTAGCCCGCCACCCACACGACGCCCCCGTCGTCCGGGTACCAGTAGCGCTCCTCGTGCGCGACTTCGACGATCAGGGGGCGGTGGCGCTGACGATCCAGGTGGACGCGGGGGCGACCACGCCGTCGGGCCCCAGGTACTCGGACAGCCCCTCGCGCAGCTTGGCGTCGACCTCGCCGTGCAGGTGCGCCGCGCGGTCGCCGGCCAGGCGCAGGATCTCGCCCGCCGGGCCCAGCGACATCGCGAGGTCGATCGCCTCGTCGATGTCGCGCCCGCCGAGGATCGGGATGTCGCAGCGCCGCAGCGCGACGTCCTGGAAGCCGGCGGCCAGCAGCACGTCGCTCGTCGTGTCCGCGCCGGCCATCGAGAACGGCCCGGGCCCGCACGTGGGCTCGTCGTACTCCTCCGGGCGCTCGACGATCTTCTCCACGATCTGCTGGGCGCGGTACAGCCACTGGTTGTCCTCGCGCCGGCGCCAGACCACCATCGCCAGCGTGGCCCCGGGCCGCAGCGCCTCGCGCACGTTGCGCAGCGCCCACACCGGGTTGGCGAAGAACATCGTCCCCATCCGCGAGAACGCCATGTCGAACGGCCCGTGCTCGGCCAGCGACGACGTCTCCACGTCGGCGACCAGGAAGCGCGCGTTGGGCACGCCGGCCTGCGCGGTCTCCGCCTCGGCGGTCTCGATGAAGCGCGGCGCCGCGTCGATGCCCACGGCCTCGCCCTCGGGCCCGACCAGCGCGGCGATCTGCTGCGTGGTGTCGCCGAAGCCGCAGCCCACGTCGAGGACGCGCATCCCGGCCTGCGGCGGGAACCGGCGCAGCGCCTCGTCCCCGTGCGCGCCCAGACCCGTCGTCACGATGTGGCGGAACTTCACGAAGCGGTCGTAGAGCGGCCCGTCCCAGGCCTCGATCGCCTCGGCGTTGACCCCGTCCCCGAACTTCGTTTCCGCGGTGCTCATCTCCGTCCTCCTGCGGTCGCCGATCTGGCCCAACCATACGCCTCCAGCCCAGGAACGCGGCGAGCGCGCGCTCGAGCGGGTCCTCGCCGCCGGGCGATCCGCGCGAGCGCGCGCTCGAGCGGGTCCTCGCCGCCGGGCGATCCGGCGTCACGGCGCGGGGGCGGCGCGGGTTCTCCTCGGTATGCGCGCCGCGCTCGCCCTCGCCGCCGCCTGCGCGAGCCTGGTCGCGGCCGCGCCGCCCGCGCACGCGGTCGAGACGCTCATGCAGGACGACGCGCTCGTGCTGGGCGGGCGCTCGGAGGCCGCGGTGGCCGAGGCGGTGGCGCAGATGCGCGCACTCGGCGTCGACCGGCTGCGGGTCACGGCCAGCTGGCGCTCGCTGGCGCCGGAGCGCGACAGCACGCGGCGCCCGCCCGGGCTGGACGCCACCGCCCCCGCGGCGAACGACGGTCCCGCGCTGGCCGCTCTGGACCGCGCGGTCCGCGTGGCCAGCGCGCACGGGCTGCGGCTGCTCGTCGACCTGGCGTTCGGGGCGCCGCTGTGGGCCACTCCGTCGCGGACGGGCGACGTGAGCGTGGACTCGGTGACGCGGCCCGACCCGGCGGAGTTCGCCGCCTTCGCCCGCGCGGTCGCCCGGCGCTACTCGGGCGCGTACACGCCCGCGGGGGCCCAGGCGCCGCTGCCCCGGGTAGACGCGTTCGAGCTGTGGAACGAGCCCAACGTCCTCGTCTTCGCCCAGCCCCTGGTCGCGGGCCGCACGCCGGTCGTGGCCGACTGGTACCGCCGGCTCGTCGCCGCCGCCTATCCGGCGATCAAGTCGCTGCGCCCCGACGCGACCGTCCTCATCGGCTCGACGGCGCCCAACGCCTTCAACTCGGAGGGACGCCCGGGGTCGGTCGCGCCGCTGGCCTTCGTGCGCCGGCTGGCCTGCGTGGACGAGTCCCTGCGCCCGGTGCGCGACGGCGAGTGCGCGAGCTTCGAGCCCGTTCCGGGCGACGGGTTCAGCCACCACCCCTACGCGCTCGGCCTGCCGCCGGGGACCGCGGGGCGCGATCCCGACACCGTGCGCATCGGCGACCTGGCGCGGCTGCGGTGGCTGCTGCGCACGCTGGTGGCCCGCGGCCGCCTCGCGCCCGGCGTGGAGCGGATCTGGCTCACCGAGTTCGGCTACGAGACCAACTACCCGGTGCGGACGAAGCCGTGGACGCTGGAGCAGCAGGCGCGGCTGCTCGCGCTCGGGGAGTACCTGGCGCGCAGCGTCCCCGGCGTGAGGACGTTCGCGCAGTTCCTGCTGCGCGACGTGCAGACGCAGGCCGCGGTCACCGCGCTGGAGGCAGGGAACGGGCGGCGGATCGTGGGGAGCTGGCAGTCCGGCCTGTTCTTCGAGGACGGCGCGCCCAAGCCGGCGG
>DATLOP010000008.1:0-2390 GCA_035536255.1 Solirubrobacteraceae bacterium | reverse complement strand
CCTCGCGCAGCGCGCGGTCGGGGACGGCGCGCTTGCGGGCGCCACTCGCGCGCTTCTGCAGCTCGCCGGCGCGGCCCAGCAGCTGCTCGAGGTCCGCGCGCAGCGCGTCGGCCTGCTTGCGCCCGCGCGTCAGGACCTCGTGGGCGATCGAGTTGGCGTCGTCGCGGGTCATGCGACCGCGCCCCACCGAGTCGTCGAGGATCTCCTGCAGGCGGTCGCGCGTGATGACGACGCCCTGGGCCAGGAGCTCGACCGCGCCCTGCAGGCCGGCGCTGGCGTCGTCGGAGCGCGCGCGCGAAGCGGACGCGGACGCGGCGCGCTTCGGCGCGGACGTGCGCTTCTTCGCCCCGGCCTTGGACGCGCTGGCGCGCGTGCGCGCGCTCGCGGCCTTGCGCTGCTGGGCGGTCTTGCGCGCGGCCGACGCGCGGCTGGCCGTGGACTTGGAGGACCCGGACTTGCTGCGCGACGACTGCCTCTTGGGCTGCGGCATCTCTCTTCTCCCTTGTCCGATTCGACCCGGGCCGAGGCTATCGCAGGAGTCTTTCCAGCAGCGCCTTCTGGGCGTGGCGGCGGTTCTCGGCCTGGTCCCAGATGCGCTGGCGCGGCCCGTACAGGACCTCGGCGGCGATCTCCTCGCCGGGGGGCGCGGGCAGGCAGTGCAGGGCGATCGCGCCGTCCGCCGCGCGGTCGAGCAGCGCGCCGTCGAGCCGGTAGGGCGCGAGCGCGGCGCGGCGCTCGGCGGCCGTCGCCTCGTCGCCCATCGAGACCCACACGTCGGTGTAGACGGCGTGCGCGCCGGCCACCGCCGCGGCCGGGTCGTCGACCAGCTCGGCGCCCGCCTCGGGCTCCAGGCGGTAGCCCTCCGGGGAGGACACGACCACCTCGACGCCGGCCTGCGCGCCGGCCAGCGCCAGCGAGCGCGCGACGTTGTTGCCGTCGCCGACGTAGGCCAGCCGCAGCCCCTCCAGCGTGCCGAACGCCTCGCGCAGCGTGAGCAGGTCGGCCAGCGCCTGGCAGGGATGGTGGCGGGCCGTGAGCATGTTGACCACGGGGATGTCCGCGTGCTCGGCCAGCTCCTCGACGACGGCGTGGTCGCCGGTGCGCACCCCGAGGGCGTGGACCTGGCGCGACAGGACCAGCGCGGTGTCGCGCGGGGACTCCCCGCGCGCGAGCTGGAGCTCGTCGCCGCGCAGGACCACCGGGTGCCCGCCCAGCTCGACCACGCCGGCCTCGAACGACACCCGCGTGCGCGTGGAGGGCTTCTCGAAGAGCAGGGCGACGTGGCGATTCGCGAGGGCGTTCGACGCGCGCGGTTCGGCCTTGAGCTCGAGCGCGCGGTCCAGCAGCGCGTGCAGCCCGTCCGCGCCCAGCTCGGTCCCGGTGAGGAAGTGCTCGGGCAAGCGCGGGAGGATACGGCCGCATGGAGCTGCGCGTGCTGTCCTGGAACCTGTTCCACGGCCGGTCCGACCCGCCGGCGGGCCGCGACCTGCTGGGCGAGTTCGCGACCACCCTGGCCGGGTGGCCCTGGGACGTGGCGCTGCTCCAGGAGGTCCCGCCGTGGTGGCCGCGCCCGCTGAGCGAGGCGGCGCGCGCGTCGTGGGTGAGCGTCCCGACGTCGCGCAACTGGTTCCCGCCGCTCCAGCGCTTCCTGGCCGTGCGCTGGCCGGACCGCGTGCGCTCCAACGGCGGCGGCGCCAACGCGATCCTCGTCCGCGGGGCGCGCGTGCTCGAGCACCGCCGCCGGCGGGTGCGGTGGTGGCCCGAGCGCCGGGTGGTCCACGCCGTGCGCCTGGACTCCGGCGTGTGGGTGGCCAACATGCACCTGACGGTGCCGCGCGACGACCCGGTCCAGGCCGACCTGCGCCGGGCGCTGGCCGCGGTGGCGCGCTGGGCGCCGGACGGGCCGCTGGTGTTCGGGGGCGACGTCAACCAGCGCCGGCCCGTGGTCCCGGGGCTCGTCGCGGTCGCGGGCCACCACGTCGACCACCTGTTCGCGCGGGGGCTGGTTCGGCGCGGGCCGGCCGAGCTGCTGGACGCGGGCGAGCTGTCCGACCACCGGCCGCTGGCCGTCGACCTGGCGCAGGCGTCATGATGTGGCCCATGCGCATCGCGACGATCCTGCCGCTCGCCGCGTGCCTCGCCTTCGCGGGGTGCGGCGGCGACGACGATGGCGGCGACGCGGCCTCCAACCCGCCGCCCGCCACGGTCCCGGCGGCCACGACCCCGCCCAGCGACGGCGCGGTCGCGGTCGACATGAAGGACATCAAGTACGTGCCCGCCAAGGCCACCGCCAAGGTGGGCCAGACCGTCCGGTGGACGAACAGCGACCCGGTCGCGCACACGGTCACCGCGACGTCGGGGTCCGACATCGACTCGGGGACGATCGACCC
>DATLOP010000007.1:0-2718 GCA_035536255.1 Solirubrobacteraceae bacterium | reverse complement strand
CCGTCGTGGGCGGCGGCGACTCGGCCGCCGCGCTCCAGCGCTTCGGCCTGGCCGACCGCGTCACCCACCTGTCGACGGGCGGCGGCGCCGCCCTGGAGCTCATCGAGGGGCGCCGCCTCCCCGGCCTGGAGGCGTTGAGGTGAGCCGAACTCCGCTGATCGCCGGCAACTGGAAGATGCACAAGACGGTCGCCGAGGCCGAGGCGTTCATCGCCGCCCTGCTGCCCCGCGTGGCCGCCGCGCGGGCCGACGTGGCCGTGTGCCCGCCGTTCACCGCCCTGGCCGCGATGGTCGACAGCACGCGCGGGTCGGGCGTCGACGTCTACGCCCAGAACGTCCACGCGGAGGACTCCGGGGCGTTCACCGGCGAGGTCGCGCCGCCGATGCTGGTCGAGCTCGACGTCCACGGGGCGATCGTCGGGCACTCCGAGCGCCGCGGGCTGTTCGGCGAGACCGACCGCGCGCTGCAGGCCAAGGTCCCGGCGCTGCTGGCCGCCGGCCTGGTCCCGATCCTGTGCGTGGGCGAGACGGAGGAGGAGCGCGCGGCCGGCGACACCGAGCGCAAGCTGCGCCACCAGGTCCAGGAGGGCCTGGCGCGAGTCGACGACGCCCGACTGGCCGACGTGGTGATCGCCTACGAGCCCATCTGGGCCATCGGGACCGGGCAGGTGGCCACGCCCGACCAGGCCCAGGAGGCCGTCGCCTTCGTGCGCGCCCTGGTGGGCGACCGCTCGCCGGATGCCGCCGCGGCGGTGCGCATCCTCTACGGCGGCAGCGTCAAGGCCGAGAACGCGGCCGAGCTGCTCGCCCTCCCCGACGTGGACGGAGCGCTGGTCGGCGGGGCCAGCCTGGACCCGGAGTCGTTCGCGGCGATCGTCGCCGCGGCGTGAGCCCGCCCGGCCGATGACCGTCCCCGGCGTGTGCCTGGTCGTGCTGGACGGCTGGGGCCTCGCGCCGCCCGGTCCCGGCAACGCGGTGTCGCTGGCCGGCACGCCGGTGTTCGACGCGCTGTGGGAGGCGGGCCCCCGTACGCAGCTCACCGCCTGCGGACGTGCGGTCGGCCTCCCCGACGGGCAGATGGGCAACTCCGAGGTCGGCCACATGAACCTGGGCGCCGGCGCCGTGATCGTCCAGGACCTGACCCGGATCGACGACGCGGTGGCGCGCGGGGAGCTGGAGGGCAACCGGGTCCTGCGCGAGCTGTGCGCCGGGGCCGAGCGCGTCCACCTGATCGGCCTGGCCTCGGACGGGGGCGTGCACTCGGGCCCGAAGCACCTGGAGGCGCTGATCGCCCTGGCGCCGGCGCTGGGCGTCCGCGACCTGATCGTCCACGCCTTCACCGACGGGCGCGACACGCTCCCCACCTCGGGGGCCGGGCACCTGGAGGCCGTCGACGGATGGTGCGCGCGGGCCGGCGCCGCCCGGGTGGGCAGCGTGGCCGGGCGCTACTGGGCGATGGACCGCGACCGCCGCTGGGAGCGCACGCAGCGGGCCTACGACCTGCTCGTCCACGGGGAGGCGCCCCACGCCGCCGCCAGCGGGGCCGAGGCCGTGCGCGCGGCCTACGAGCGCGGCGAGACCGACGAGTTCGTCGAGCCCACGCAGGTGGGGGAGGAGGCGCGCATCCGCCCCGACCGCGACGCCGTCCTGGCCTTCAACTTCCGCCCCGACCGCATGCGCCAGATCACGCGGGCGCTGGCCGAGCCGGGCTTCGCGGAGCTCGACCGCCGCGGCGCCCCGCCGCTGGAGCGCTACGCGACGATGACCGAGTACGAGGAGGGCTGGACGTACCCGGTCGCCTTCCCGCCCGCGCGGCCCGAGGTCACGCTGGCCGAGGTGCTGGCGCAGCGCGGGCTGCGCCAGCTGCACGCCGCCGAGACCGAGAAGTACGCGCACGTCACGTACTTCTTCAACGGCGGGCGCGAGGACCCGTGGCCCGGCGAGCGCCGCGAGCTGGTCCCCTCGCCGCGCGACGTGCCGACCTACGACCACAGGCCCGAGATGAGCGCGCCCGAGCTGGCGGCGACGGTCGCCGCGGCGTGGCGCGAGGAGCGCCCGGCCTTCGGCATCGTCAACTTCGCCAACCCCGACATGGTCGGGCACACCGGGGTCATCCCGGCCGCGGTGAAGGCCGTCGAGACTGTGGACGCCGGGCTCGGCGTCGTCCTGGAAGCGGTGCGCGAGACCGGCGGCGCGGCCATCGTCACCGCCGACCACGGCAACGCCGACCACATGCTCGAGCCCGACGGCAGCCCCAACACCGCGCACTCGCTGAACCCGGTGCCGCTGGTGATCGCCGGCGGCGACGGCCCGCTGCGCGACGGCGGTGTCCTGGCCGACGTCGCCCCGACGGTGCTCGACCTGCTGGGGATCGATCAGCCGGCGGAGATGACCGGCCGGTCGTTGCTCCGCCCGGGATGACCGGCCGGCCGTTGCCCCGCCCGAGATGACCGGCTGGCCGATGCTCCGCCGGGACTGAGCCGGGCCGCTACGCGGCGGTTCGCTCGACGAGCCACTCGCCGAGTTGGGGCAGCATGCGCGGGTCGACCGAGTGGGCCATGCGCGACTCGAGGTAGAGGACGTCCGCGCCCGCCTCGGTCAGGCGGTCGCGCGCCGCGCGGCCGAACTCCACGCCGATCACCGGATCCAGCTCGCCGTGCGCGATGGCCACGGGGAAGTCCCGGCGGTCGTCGAGGTCGAGCTCGAAGCCCTCGACCTC
>DATLOP010000006.1:0-3416 GCA_035536255.1 Solirubrobacteraceae bacterium | reverse complement strand
CCTGACGCTGCGCCAGGGCGCCGCGCGGGTGGCGCCGCGCCCCCCGCCCCCGCCGCCGGCGTCCGACGGCCGGCTGCGGATCCTCGTCCTGAGCCCGTTCCCCCCGCGCCTCGACGGCGCCCACGGGGGGGCGCGGGTGATCGCGCACATGGCCGCGGAGCTCGGGGACCGGATGCGCGTCGCGCTGCTGTGCCTGCGCCATCCCTCGGAGGCGCCCGTAGACGCCGCCCTGCGCGCGCGCGTCGAGCGCGTCGAGGAGGTGGCGCGGCCCGACCTGGCGTCGGCCGGCGCGCGGATGGCGCGATTCGTGCGCTGGCGGCTCGGGCTCCTGGCCGGGCGACCGTTCTGGGTGAGCGACCTGCGACAGCGCGCGTACGCCGCGCGGCTGACCGCGCTCGTCGCGGAGCTCCGTCCGCACGTCGTCGAGATCGAGTACCCGGCGATGGCGCAGTACCTGCCGATCGTCGCGCGGTCGGGCGCGGCGCTGGTGCTCGCCGAGTACGACCCGGAGGCGGGACGGCGCGAGCGGGGGGCCCTGCTGAGACGCCTGGACGCGCGCGCCTGGCGCCTCGTCCGCCGGCGCGCGCTGCGCGCCGTCGACGCCGCCATCGTCGTCACCGAGCGCGACCGCGGGGTGCTGGAGCCGCTGGCCGGCCCCACGCCGCTGGTCCGCATCCCGTTCGGCACCGACTTCGCCGAGCGCAGCTTCGCCACCGGCAGCTCGGACGGCGGCCTGCTGTTCGTGGGCAACTTCGTCCACCCCCCCAACGTCGACGCGGCGCGCCGGCTCGTGACCTCGATCTACCCCGCCGTGCGCGAGCGCCGGCCCGACTGCGTCCTGCACGTCGTGGGCGACGGCCCGCCCGCGGACCTGACCTCGGCGGGCGTGGTCCTGACCGGACGGGTGGCGGCGGTGGAGCCGTACCTCGAGCGCGCCGCGGTCGTGGTGGTCCCGCTACGCGAGGGCGGCGGGATGCGGGTCAAGGTGCTCGAGGCGCTCGCCGCGGGCAAGGCGGTCGTCGCCTCCCCTCTGGCCGTGGAGGGACTCGACGTGGTCGACGGCCGCGACCTGGTGGTCGCCGGCACGGACGAGGAGTTCGCCCGCCACGTCCTTCAGTTGCTGGAGGACCCTGCCGCGCGTGACGCGCTGGGCCGCCGAGCGCGGGCGTGGGCGCAGGACAACCTCACGTGGCGTGCCTCGGTCGAGGCCCGCGGGCGCCTGTACGCCGAGCTTCTCGCGGCGCGCCGAGGCTAGGGGGCGGCCTCGAGCTGTCCCGCGTCGACCGGCCGCGCGCGGCGCTTGCGCCGCAGCGCCGGTGCCTCGACGCAGCGGTAGGTGAGGACCGACAGCGCTCCCACGGCGACTGCCGTGACCGCGATGTTCGCGGCCAGCCCGGGCCAGCCGCCGGTCGTCAGGCCGTGCCGGGTGAGCCAGCGCACGACCGGCTCGTTCCACAGGAACACGCTGTAGGAGACCAGTCCGACAGACACGACGAACGGGAGCTCCAGCGCCCGCTGCAACACCGGGGCGCGCCCGGCCTCGTCCGGGAACGCGACGACCGCGATCAGGAGCGCCGCCGCCAGCCCGACCACCGTGTTCTGGGGGAGATAGCCGAGCTGCCCGCTGTGCAGCGTCAGCGCACAGGCGGCGAACATCGCCAGGCTCAGCGCCAGCGCGACCGGGCGCCAGCCGGGCGGTAGCTGTACGCGTCGATCGACGATCTCCGTGTGCAGGACGGCCGCGACCATCCCGAAGGTGAAGAGGTCGGCCTGCGCCCAGAAGCTGCGCTCCACCACGGAGTGCCAGTCGCTGCTGTAGCCGGCGGCCGGGGAGGCCGGGAGCACGACACCGGCCACCAGCTTGCCCGACAGCCCGACGGCCAGCAGGAGGGCGGGCGGGCCCAGCAGCAGGACGACCCGGCGCGCCCGGGCGTCGCTCGCGCGGACGAGCCGAGCCACGCCGAGCGCCAGCAGCGGCAGCGTCAGGTAGAAGACGGCCTCGACCGCCAGCGACCACGCCGGTCCGATGCCGACCACCATCGACGCCGGGTCGTAGTCCTGGATTAGCAACGCCGACTTGGCGAGCTCCGCCGGGCTCATCGTGCCGAACTCGATCGTCTCCCCGTCCGGGCGGGTGCCGGCCGTCCGCAGGACGAGCGCGGTCACGGCGAGGATCGCCCAGTAGGCGGGCAGGATCCGCAGCGCGCGGTTGCGCAGATAGCCGCGGACGCTCGGCAGCGACCGGCCGCGCGCGATGGCCGCCGCGAACGGGCGATAGAGCAGGAAGCCGGAGAGCGCGAAGAACAGCGTGACGCCGAGCGCCAGGTTGAGGAAGACCGTCTGCACGCCGGTGTCCTGGCCGACGCGCGCGCCCCCGTCGAGTATCCAGACGTGATGCAGGACGACGGCGACGGCGGCCGTGGCGCGCAGCCCCTCGATCCCCGCCAGGCGACCGGGGGCCGCCGTGGCGGGGACGGGGACCAGGCGTCCCCCGCGCTTCAAGCGCTCCGCCCGCGCCGACGGCCGAGGGCCCGCTGGGTGACGATCCAGTCCACGGCGCCCGACGCCATGCCCGCGAGCGAGATCAGCTCGGCCGCCGTCGTGCGCGGGGAGGTCGGGACCGACCGGGCGGCGCGCCGGACGCGGCGGGCGATGTCGGCGCCGGCCCGGGCGCGGATGTGGCGGTCCCGGCGCTCGGCGTGCTTGGCGTAGAACGCGCCCTTCCCGCGCGCGTAGCGCCAGCGCAGCCGCAGGAGCTCGGACCGGCTGCGCCAGGCGCGGTGAAGCGCGATCGCCGACGGGACGTGGTGGACCTCGCAGCCGGCGCGCAGGAGGCGATAGCCCATGTCGTTGTCGTCGGCGGCGCCGAACCGGGTTCCCGCGCCCAGCCGCTCGTCGTAGCCGCCGACCTCGAGCGCCAGCTCCCGGGGCAGCGCGACGTTGGCGCCGGGCACGACGTCGATCGCCTGCGGCCCGCGGTACACGGCGGGCGTGTCGCGCTCCACCAGCGCGGCCGGCGGCACGATCCCCGCGTCCCCCTCCGGGGGGGCGGCCAGCACGCGCCCCGTGGCCAGCGCGCGCGGCGCCGCGGGCCGGCCCGCCAGCAGCTCGGACAGCCAGCGCTCGTCGACGAGCATGTCGTCGTCCAGCATGACCGCGACCTCCGACGTGGCCGTGCGCAGGCCGACGTTGCGCGCACGGCTGAGCCCGGCGGTCGACGAGTGCACGTAGCGCACGCGACAGCCCCGCACGTCGCCCAGCGCAGCCAGCTCGCGGTCGACCTCCGCGCTCTGGTCGACGATCACCAGCTCCGCCGGCACGACCGCTCCCGCGAGCACCGAGCGGACCGTGTCCCCGAGCAGCGCCGGGCGCTCGCGCGAGCAGATGAGCACGCTGGCCGGGGCGGGGCGGGCCTC
>DATLOP010000005.1:0-7615 GCA_035536255.1 Solirubrobacteraceae bacterium | reverse complement strand
GGAGCGGCCTGCCGAGCGCCGCCGGTCTCGACGGCGGCCGGGGGCGGGAGCGGGGGCGTCCGCGCGCCCAGGCGCGGCCATGCGATCGCGAGCCCGGCGGCGCCCAGCGCCGCCGCGGTCCACGCGACGTTCCTCCAGCGGACCCGATCCCGGAGACGCATGCCGCGGACAGGCCGCGGGGCCGGGGAATCCGCCCCCTCGCTGCTATCGTGCGCCGCCGCCCATGGCCGCCCCCAAGCCCGTGTACGACCTCGTCCTGATGCTCGACGCCGACGCGCCGAGCGAGCGCCGCGTGGAGATCCTCCGCGAGGTCGAGGCGTTCGTGGACCGGGGCGGGACGATCGAGTCCAAGCACGACTGGGGCGTGCGCCCGATGGCCTACGAGATCGAGCATCACAAGGAGGCCGAGTACCACCTGCTCCAGTTCAGCGGCCCGCCCGAGATGATCGAGCGGCTGCGGACGATGCTGCGCATCACCGACGGCGTCCTGCGCCACCGGGTGATCAAGGTCCTGCCGGGCACGCCGCCGCCGCCGGCCATGCGCGTCGAGCGCCCCGCCGCTCCCGCCGAGGCGCCGGCCGCCGAGGCCGCTCCCGCCGAGGTCGCTCCTACCGAAACCGCGGTGGCCGCCGACGCTCCCGCGGAGCCCGCCGCAGCCCCGGCCGAGCCCGCCGCGGCCCCCGAGGCGCCCGCCGAGGCGCCGCCCGCCGCCTGAATCGCGCCGTCTCCGCGTCGGGCCCGTCACAACTCTCCGCAATACGCGGGGAGAACCCCTGGGCCGTCAGGGGCCAGCTCTACACTCGCTCCTCGAACTTGAAAGGAGCCTCCATGGCAGCCACCAACATCAACCGGGTGATCATCACCGGCAACCTCACCCGCGACCCCGAGCTTCGGTCCCTGCCCAGCGGCATGTCCGTCTGCAGCCTGCGCATCGCCGTCAACACCCGCCGCAAGGACAACTCCACCGGCGAGTGGGTCGACAAGCCCAACTACTTCGACGTGACCGTGTGGGGCGCCCAGGGCGAGAACTGCTCGCGCTTCCTGACCAAGGGCCGCCCGTGCGCGGTCGACGGCCGCCTGGAGTGGCGCGAGTGGGAGACGCAGGACGGCCAGAAGCGCCAGTCCGTCGAGATCATCGCCGACTCCGTGCAGTTCCTGGGCGGGCGCGAGGAGGGCGGGAACGGCAACGGCTTCCAGGCCCGCAGCGACGTCCCGGTCAACCAGGACGACTTCGCCCCCGCCGCCGCAGCCGCCCCGGCGGCCGGCGCCGCCGCAGGCGCAGGCGCAGGCGACGACGACATCCCGTTCTAAGACCGCCTGGCGCGGGGCCGGGCCGGCCTCGCCAGGACGCAGCGAGGGTGGCCCGGACACCGCCAGGGCGTGGGGACTCCTGGCGAGCCGGCGGGCTTCGCTAAAGTGCCCCGCCGATGGCCAAGTCCCGAAATCGTCGTGATTCCACGCCGTCCCGGCGCCGTGACCGCAAGGGCGGTCCCGGAAGCGGGCGCCGCAAGCCGTGTCCCTATTGCCGGGACAAGGTCGACCGCGTCGACTACAAGGACGTCGGCCAGCTGCGCAAGTACATCTCCGACAAGGGGAAGATCCGCTCGCGGCGGATCACCGGCGCCTGCCGGCGCCATCAGAGCCAGATCGCCCGCGCGGTGAAGCGGGCGCGCGAGCTGGCCCTGCTGCACTACGTCGCCGAGGACCGCCAGGAGGGCATCGGGCGGGGCCGGCGCGACCGCGACCGCGACCGCGAGTAGGCATGGCCCAGGCCATCCTCCTCCAGGACGTCGAGACCCTCGGCGAGCGCGGCACGGTCATCGACGTCTCGCCGGGCTACCTGCGCAACTACCTCGTCCCCCGCAAGCTCGCCCAGCCGGCGACCAGCGGGGCGCTGGACGAGGCGCGGCGCCGGATGGAGAACGCCGAGCGCGCGCAGCAGGAGGCGGCCGAGCGCGCGGAGGAGAACGCCGCGCTGCTGACCAAGACCGTCCTGACGATCTCCCAGCAGGCCGGCGAGGACGGGCGCCTGTTCGGCTCGGTCACCGCCCAGGACATCGTGGACGCGATCCGCGACGCCCGCGGCATCAAGGTGGACCGCCGCAAGGTCCACCTCGACGAGCCCATCCGCAATGTGGGCACCCACATGGTCGTCGTCGAGGTCTCCGACGGGGTGACCGCGACGGTGAAGACCATGGTCGTCGCTTCGTAACGAAACATTCGCGCTTTGCGGAATGCCCGCCGGAGCGCTCCGACCGGCGTGGCAACATCGGGCGGCGATGGCCACCGTCGAAGCCACGGCCCCCCGGGGGTCCTCCCCCAACGCCGGCCCACCCCACAACCTGGAGGCCGAGGAGTCGGTCATCGGCGCCATCCTGCTCTCCGACCGCGCCCTGTACGGCCTGGTCATCGAGGAGGGGCTGCGGGCCGACGACTTCTACCGCGAGCAGCACCGCCTCGTCTACCAGGCGATCCTCGACCTCTACGACGAGAGCCGCGGCGTCGACACGCTCACGGTGGCCGAGCACCTGCGCCAGCACGGCACGCTCGAGCAGGCCGGCGGCGAGGCGGCGATCCACGCCCTGGCCGGCTCGGTCCCGGCCGCGGGCAACGCCCGCCACTACGCGAAGATCGTCAGGGACAACGCGCTCATGCGCCGCCTGCAGACGAGCGCGTACCAGGTCCTGTCCGACCTCAGCGACCGCACCGCGTCCCCGCGCGAGCTGGTCGAGCAGGCCGAACGCCGGATCCTCGAGGTCGGTCACGACGACCGCCAGAAGGACTTCCGCAGCATCCAGGAGGTCCTGGACGAGGAGCTGGACAAGCTCCACCGCCTCTCGCTGGAGGGCACCTCCCTCACCGGCGTCCCCAGCGGCTTCCAGCGCCTCGACGAGCTCACCGGCGGCTTCCAGCGCGGCAACCTCATCATCATCGCGGCGAGGCCATCCATGGGAAAGTGCCTGCCGGGCTCGACGCTGATCTACGACCCGACGACCGGGGCCCGCCGGCGGCTCGACGAGGCGGTGGAGGCGATCGAGCGCGGCGAGGAGGTCCCCGTGGCCACGCTCGGCCCCGACCTGAAGCTCCGCGCTTCCCGGGCGACGGCGGCGTTCCGGAACGGACGGCGCGCGACGTACCGGATGACCACCCGGCTCGGCCGGACCATCGAGGCCACCGGCAACCACCCCCTCCTCACGCTGTCCGGCTGGAAGCGGCTCGACGCGCTGACGCCGGGATCCCGGATCGCGGTGCCCCGCCGGCTGCCCCGGGTGGGAGCCGAGACGGCGCTGCCCGATGCCGAGGTCGTCCTGCTCGCCGCGCTGATCGCGGACGGGAACCTCAGCCAGAGCACTCCCCGGTTCTGCTTCGGCGCCGACTCGCCGGTCCTGGCGGAGGTCCAAGCGGCCGCGAAGGCGTTCGGGGTCCGCCTGACCGGCGGCGAGAAGGGTCACGGCACAGCGACCCTGTCCGCGGGACGCGGCAGCGGGGCGAACCCCGTACGCGAGATGTGCGAGCGCCACGGCCTGTGGGGGCTGAAGGCGGCGGAGAAGTTCGTGCCCGCGGAGATCTTCGGGCTCAACCAGGACCAGGTCGTCCGCTTCCTGTCGGTGCTCTACGGATGCGACGGGCACGTCCACGCCACGGCGCGCCTCCGGCAGATCGGGTACACGACGATCAGCGAGCGGCTCGCCCGGGACGTCCAGCACCTCCTGCTGCGCCTGGGCATCGTGAGCCGCATCAGAACGCTGCGTCGCGAGGTCTACGAGGGGACCGGCACGACCGCCCGCGAGGTCCTGATCACCGACCAGGAGGGCATCCTCAACTTCTGCTGCTGGGTCGGGGCCGTCGGCAAGGAGGAGCAGGTGGCCCGGGCGCTGACCGGTCTCGAAACGACCGCGGACCGGTCCATCCGCGACACGATCCCGCGCGCCGTCTGGGACCGCGTCCTCGCCGCCAAGGGCGAGCGCCCGTGGGCCGAGGTGAGCGCGGCGACCGGGCGGCCGCGCAACCACAACTGGCATGTGGGCACGCGTCCGCTGGCCCGGCGCACGATGGGAGAGCTCGCCGCGGCGACGGAGGACCCCGCTCTGGCCGACCTCGCAACCTCCGACGTCTGGTGGGACGAGGTGGCGTCGGTCGAGTACGTCGGCACCCAGGAGACGTTCGACGTGACGGTCCCCGAGACGCACAACTTCGTGGCCGCGGACTTGGTCGTGCACAACAGCGCCCTGGTGGCCAACATCGCCGAGAATGCGGCGCTGGAGCACGGGCACCCGGTGGCGCTGTTCTCGCTGGAGATGTCGGAGTCCGAGCTGGCCCAGCGCTTCGTGGCGTCCCAGGCCTCGATCAAGGGCGAGGACCTGCGCAAGGGCCGCGTCGCCGAGAGCGTGTGGCCGAAGATCACCAAGGCCACGAACAAGCTGGCCCAGGCCCCGCTGTACATCGACGACTCCAGCGACGTCGGCCTGCTGGAGATCCGGGCCAAGGCGCGCCGCCTGCACGCCCAGAAGCAGGTCGGCCTGATCATCGTGGACTACCTCCAGCTGCTGCGGGCGGACTCGCGGATCGAGAACCGCGTCGAGCAGGTGGGCCAGATGTCGCGCGGCCTGAAGATCCTGGCCCGCGAGCTCGACGTGCCGGTGATCGCGCTCTCCCAGCTCAACCGCGGCGTCGAGGCGCGCCACGACAAGCGCCCCCTGCTGTCCGACCTGCGCGAGTCCGGCTCGATCGAGCAGGACGCCGACCTCGTCATGTTCATCTACCGCGACGAGTACTACAACGAGGACTCCGAGCGCGAGGGCGAGGCCGACCTCATCGTCTCCAAGCACCGCAACGGCGCCCTGGGCGACGTGACCCTGACCTTCCGCAAGGAGTTCCCGAAGTTCATGAACTTCGTGGACGAGGACCGCTTCGCGTGAGCGGGCTCGGCCCATGCCCGCACGGGCTGTGCGACGGCGGCGGGTTCCTGTACGACGAGGAGACCAACACGGCCCGTCCCTGCCGCTGCCGCCCCCAGCGCATCGGCCGCGCCCGCGCGCGCAGCCTGTCGGCGGTGATCCCCAGGCGCTTCCGCGAGGTGTCCTTCGAGCGCAAGCCGCTCGCCGACATGTCGCCCCACATCAAGGACACGGTCCAGCAGTTCACCCGCAACCTCGACCGCAACCTCGACCAGGGCAAGGGCCTGTGCTTCCTCGGCGACGTGGGGACCGGGAAGACCTCCCTGGCCATGTACGTCTCCAAGACGGCGCTCGAGGCGGGACGGTCGGTGGCGATCTACTCCCTCCCCCGGCTGCTCACGACGATCCGCACCACCTTCAACGACGGCGCGGTCCAGAGCCATGCCCAGCTTCTGGACAAGCTGGGCGCGGTAGACCTGCTCCACCTCGACGACCTGGGCGCCGAGAACACGACGCCGTGGGTCCTGGAGGAGCTCTACTCGATCGTCAACACCCGCTACGAGGAGCAGCGCTCGATCGTCGTCACGACCAACATCACAGACCCCGAGGAGCTGCGCGCGCAGATCGGGCCGCGGACGGTGTCGCGCCTGGACGAGATGTGCGAGGACATCCCCGTGTTCGGCCCGGATCACCGGGCCGACGCGGCCTAGACTCCGGGGCCATGTCCTCGATCGTGATCGTCGGCGCCCAGTGGGGCGACGAGGGGAAGGGAAAGGTCACCGACCTGCTCGCCGAGCGGGCCCACGCGGTGATCCGCTTCCAGGGCGGCAACAACGCCGGCCACACGATCATCCGCGAGGGCGAGACGTTCAAGCTGCACCTGATCCCGTCGGGGATCCTGCACGCCGACACGCTGTGCATCATCGGCAACGGCGTGGTCGTCGACCCAAGCGTCCTGACCGAGGAGCTGGACGCCCTGCGCCGCCGCGGCGTGGACACCGGCGGGCTGCGGATCTCGGCCAACGCCCACCTGATCATGCCCTACCACCTGCTGCTCGACCACGAGCGCGAGCAGCGGCTGGGCAACCTCGAGATCGGGACGACCCGCCGGGGCATCGGCCCCTGCTACGAGGACAAGGCGGCCCGGCTGGGGATCCGCATGCAGGACCTGCTCGACCCCAAGATCCTGCGCAAGAAGATCGTCGCGGCGCTGGAGCCCAAGCGCCTCACCCTGCGCCCGCACGACAAGGACCCCGCGCTCGACCTGCACGCGATGGTCGAGGAGTACGTCACCTACGGCCACCGGCTCGAGCAGCACATCGCCGACACGTCCAAGCTGGTGTGGGACCTGATGGACGACGGGCGCTCGGTGCTCTTCGAGGGCGCCCAGGGCGCGCTGCTGGACATCGACCACGGGACCTATCCCTTCGTCACCTCGTCCAACCCGGTGGCGGGCGCGGCGTGCATCGGCGCGGGCGTCGGGCCCAAGGACATCGACGAGGTGTGGGGCGTGACCAAGGCCTACGCGACCCGGGTCGGCGCCGGGCCCTTCCCGACCGAGATCGAGGACGAGATGGCGGAGGCGCTGCGCGAGCGCGGCGGCGAGTTCGGCACGACGACCGGCCGCCCGCGGCGGACCGGCTGGCTGGACCTCGTGGCGCTGCGCTACGCGTCGCGGATCAACTCCCTGACCTCGCTCGTCGTGACCAAGCTCGACGTCCTGTCCGGGCTCGACCGCCTGCCGGTGTGCACGGGCTACCGCAGCGCCGAGGGCGCCGAGCTGGACCACTTCCCCTTCCACCAGTCCGTCCTGCACCACGTCACCCCGACGCTGGTCGAGCTGCCGGGCTGGGAGGAGGACATCGGCGACGCGCGCACCGAGGACGAACTCCCCGACGCCGCCCGCAGCTACCTGGAGTTCGTGGCCGACTTCGTCGGGGTGCCGGTGCGGCTGGTCGGCGTCGGCCCGCGCCGCGACCAGGTCATCTGGACCGAGGTGGCGGCGGCGACGGGTCGCTGAGGACCGTCTCCTCGCCGCGGCGCAGCAGCCGCCGCGCGGTGGCGCCGGCGCCGAGCATGGCCATCACGGCCAGCGTGATCTGCACCGAGAGCACGCCCTCCTCCGACCAGTAGACGTCCTCGAGCTGGAGCAGCAGGGCCGACTCGTCGAGCGTGAGCGCGACGCCGGCGCCGAACGGGATGGCCAGCCACGGCTCGAGCCTCTCGTCGCGGGTGACCAGCGCGGCGCCGCCGGCCAGGAAGGCGAGGAGGATCCCGGGCACGAAGTGGTGGATGTGATTGCGGCCCACCCGCAGGTCGCGGAACGGCCCGAAGGTGCCGCGCCGGCGGATCATCCAGGTGCTGATGCGGACCAGCGCCCACGTGACGACGAACGAGTTGAGCAGGTTGAGCAGCGCGGTCTCGCGGGTCGGGGTCTCGCGGAACCCGGCGCGGGCGACCTCCACGGTCTCGCTCACCGCCTCCTCGACGGCGGCGATGACGTCGGGGGCCTCGGTGGGCAGGGGCGCGGAGCCGCGCCGCCACACCCGGGCCACCTCGCCGCCCGCCCCGGCGACCGTGGCGCCGAGCGCCGCCGCCCCGAGGATCGCCGTCGTGCGATCCAGCCGCCGCCGCGCCCGGTGGCGGCCGGGCGACAGGGAGGCGATCGACGCCCCGGCCCGCCGGACCGCGCTCGCCCGCGGACCCCGAAGCGTCGG
>DATLOP010000004.1:0-13089 GCA_035536255.1 Solirubrobacteraceae bacterium | reverse complement strand
GCTCGCGCAGGGCGACGAGGCGGCCCTCGACCACGACCTCGCCGCCGAGCGGGACCGCCGGCCAGCGCCCGGAGACGACCACCCGCTCGCCCACGCCCGGCCCGGCCGCGATCGCGACGAAAGCGGACCGGCCACCGGTGGACCGGCCACGGGTCCAGCCCTCCCCGGTGGACCGCTGCGGTGCGGACGCCCCCGCGGGCGCGCGCGGGTGCTCGAGGACGTGGCCGCGGAGGATCGCGAACTCCCCGAGATGAGGCCCGAGGACGGTGCGCTCGAGCGCGGCGACGCGCTCCTGGGAGACCACCGCGCCCGCGAGGACGGCCACGACCGCCAGCCACGGGAGCACACGGCGCGCGCCGCCCGTCCACCCCACCCCGGCGGCGACGAGGCACGCTGCGGCGACCGCGAGAGGCGCGGGCGCGGCGAGCAGCCCCGCGACGAGCGCAGCGAGGACCAGGTGTCGCGGGTGCCCGCGCACGGCGGCGAGTCCGCGCGCGATGAGGCCTCCCGTCCCGACCACCGGCGGCTCGCCCTCACGGCCGCCGCCCGGCAGCTCGCCCTCACGGTCGCCGTCAGGCCGCGCTCCCGGCGGGAACAGCTCGCTCACACGGTCAGCAGAGGCTTGAGCGCCGCGAGGCGCTTGGGGCCGATGCCCGGGACCTGGTCGAGCTCGTTGACCGAGCGAAAGCCGCCGTGCGCCTGGCGGTAGGCGACGATCTTCTCCGCCGTCGCCGGCCCGACGCCGTCGAGCTCGTCCAGCTGCTCGGGCGTCGCCGTGTTGAGGTTCAGCGGCGCGCCCGGCGCCCCGGCCGCGGCGGAGACGGGTGACGGAGAGGCAGCGGAGCCCCCGCCGGCGGCGTTCGCCGCGGTCCCGCCGACCCTCGCCGGGACGATCACCTGCCGTCCGTCCTCGACCTTCGCCGCGAGGTTCACGCCCGCCAGCTCGGCCCGTGCGGTCGGGCCGCCGGCCATCCGGACGGCGTCGTCGACGCGCTTGCCCGCCCGCAGCCGGTAGACGCCCGGCGAACGCACCTCGCCCGCGACCTGGACGACCGCCCAGCCGCCGGCGTCCGCGCCGCCCCCGCCGGACACCCGCACCGGCACCGGCCGCGAGGACCCCGCTCCACCCCCTTCGCCGCCGTCCGGCCGCAGGTACCGCGCGCCCAGCAGCACGACGACCACCGCCGCCAGCACGTACACCGCCGCCTGCCGCCGCCCGCTCTGACCCATGGCGCGAAGCTAGGCGGCGCCGTGCCACACGACCGCCCGCGGGTGTTACGACACCGTGGCGGCCAGCGCGCGCTCGACCGCGTCGGCCGGGTCCGCGGCGGCGACGACGCCCTCGATCTCCCACGTCTCCAGCCCGACCACCGGGCGGCCGGTCTTGAGGGCGAACGCGATCTCGGACAGCGTGCCGGGCCCGCCGGCGACGGCGATCACGGCGTCGGCCGCGCGGACCACCAGTCCGTTGCGCAGCTCGCCCAGCCCCGTCGCCACCGCGACGGTCACCCACTCGTTCGCCTCGGAGCGGTCGGTCCCGGGCAGCAGCCCCACGGACACACCCCCCTCGGAAGCCGCGCCGCGGCACGCCGCCGCCATCGCGCCCCCGCGGCCGCCGCACACCACCACGGCGCCCCGGCGGGCCAATTCGCGGCCCACCGCCTCGGCCGCCTCGGAGGCCGGCGACTCCTCGCCCGGGCCCACCACCGCGACGTACGGCGCCGCCGCCACGCCCTACCAGCGGTCGCGGTGGATGGCCTGCGCGGCGGGCCGGCGCTTCACCGGGCCGAAGTTGCCGCGCGGCCAGCCGACGGGAATCAGGGCGAACGTCTTCACGCCTCGCGGGATCCCCAGGATCGCCTTGAACTCCGGCTCCAGCGCCAGGTGCCAGGTGGTCAGCGTCGCACCCAGCCCGTGCGCCCGCGCGGCCAGCAGCAGGTTCTGCACGCCGGGGTACACCGACGCCGCCTCGGAGCGGTCGCCGAAGGCCCGGGCCCCGGCCACCAGCATCCCCGCCCGCCGCGGTCCCAGCCGCCGCCCCGCGCTCGCGAAGCGCTGCCACTGAGCCGCCAGCCGCTTCGTCCAGTCGCCGATCGAATAGCACGCCACGATCACCGCGGGCGTCTCGTGGAAGCGGTCGGCCTGGAAGCGCAGGGCGTCCTTGAGGCGCTCGTAGCGCTCCGGCTCCATGTGCCGCGGGGCGACGGTCGCGAAGGTGTCCAGGTAGAAGTCGCACACGGTCCGCCACGGCTCGGCCAGCCGCGCCATCACGTCGCGGTCGGTCACCACCACGAACGAGTACGCCTGCACGTTTCCGCCGCTCGGCGCCCAGGTCGCCGCCTCGACCAGCGTCTCCAGCAGCTCGTCCGGCACCGGGTCGGGCTTCAGCCGGCGCATCGCGCGCATCGTCCTCATGACCTCCAGGACCGGCGCGTCGGAACCCACGGGAACCGGGGTGGCGCTCACCCTTGCGACCCTATAGCGTCGGCGGCGAAATCGATGAGGGAGGGACGGGAGATGGTCGATCTCGACACATACCGCGAGACCAGCCTGCGGACGTGGGACAAGATGGCGTCGGGCTGGGAGGAGCGCCGCGAGTGGATCCTCGAGGACACGCGCTTCATCTACGACTGGCTGCTCGATCAGGCCGACCCGCAGCCCGGGGAGACGGTCCTCGAGATCGCCTGCGGCACGGGCGACCTCGGGCTCATGGCGGCCGAGCGGGTGGGCGACGAGGGACGCGTGATCGTCACCGACTTCTCGCCCGAGATGCTGGAGGCCGCGCGGCGCAACGCCGAGCGTCAGGGCGCCGGCAACGTCGAGCACCGGGTCCTGGACGCCGAGCGCATGGACCTGGAGGACGGCTCCGTGGACAAGGTCCTCAGCCGCTGGAGCTACATGCTGATGGCCGACCCGGGGCAGGCGCTGAAGGAGACGCGGCGCGTGCTGCGCGACGGCGGCGCCAACTGCTTCGCCGTGTGGCAGACCCCCGACCGCAACCTGTGGGCGGCGATCCCCGGCATGACGCTGGTCGAGCGCGGCCACATGCCGCCGCCCGAGCCCGGGGCCCCCGGCATCTTCGCGATGGGCGAGCGCGACCGGGTGGAGGAGCTGGTGTCCGGCGCGGGGTTCACCGACGTGCGGATCGAGGAGATCGCCTTCGACTGGCACTACACCGAGGACGACATCGAGGTGATGCTGACGCGGATCGCCGGCCCGATCGCCGAGGTGCTCAACAAGCTGCCCGACGACGAGCGCCGGGCCTCGATCGAGGCCGTCAAGGAACGGATGGGAGAGTTCCGCAACGGCGACGACATGGTCGTCCCTGCGGCCACCTGGGGCGTGGTGGCCCGCTAACGGCGGCCCGCCCTCAGCGGACGACGAGGTTCACGAGCCGCCCGGGCACGACGACCTCCTTGACGAGCTCGCGGCCGTCGACGTGCGCGCGCACGTTGGCGGCCTCGCGGGCCAGCGCCTTGAGCTCGTCGGGCGACGCGCTCGCCGGAGCCTCGAGGCGGTCGCGGACCTTCCCGTTGACCTGGACGACCAGCGTGAAGGTGTCGGTCTCCAGCAGGTCGGGGTCGGCCTCGGGCCAGCGCTCGGTCCACACCGCGCGCCCGGTCAGGCGGTCGAAGACGTCGGCCCCCACGTGGGGGGCGAACGGGAAGACCAGCGAGGCGGCGGTGCTCGCCGCGAAGCCCAGTGCCCCCGGGCCCGCCGTCGCGCGCACGCGGTAGGTTTCGTTGACCAGCTCGTGGACGGCGGAGATCGCCGTGTTGAAGGCGAAGCGCCGCATGTCCCCGGTCACCTTCTCGATCGCCCAGTGCGCCTTGCGCACCAGCGCCAGGTCGTCGCCCTGCGCGTCGGCGGGCGGGCCGGCGGGCGCGCCCTCGCCGGCCAGGTCGGCTCCCAGCCGCCAGAGCCGGGCCAGGAAGCGGTGGGTGCCCTCCACGCCCTCGTCGGACCAGTCGACGTCCTGGTCGGGCGGCCCGATGAACAGGATGTGGCAGCGCGCGGTGTCGGCCCCGTAGCGGTCGGAGATCTCCGCCGGGTCGACCGTGTTGCCGCGGGACTTGGACATCTTCGCCCCGTCCTTGGTGACCATCCCCTGCGTGAACAGCGCGCGGAACGGCTCGCTGACGTCCAGCAGGTCCATGTCGGTCAGCGCCTTGGCGAAGAAGCGCGCGTACATCAGGTGCAGGATCGCGTGCTCGACGCCGCCGATGTACTGGTCGACGGGCATCCACATGTCCACGGCCTCGCGGTCCCACGCCGCCCCCTCGTTGTCGGGGTCGCAGTAGCGCAGGAAGTACCAGGAGGAGTCGACGAAGGTGTCCATCGTGTCGGTCTCCCGGCGCGCCGGGCGCCCGCACGCCGGGCAGTCCACGTTGACCCAGTCCTCGGCCGCGGCCAGCGGAGAGCGCCCCCTGGGCGCGTAGTCCTCCACGTCGGGCAGGACGACCGGCAGGTCGGCCTCGGGAACCGGGACGATCCCGCACTCCTCGCAGTAGACGACGGGGATCGGGCAGCCCCAGTAGCGCTGGCGCGAGACCAGCCAGTCGCGCAGCCGGTAGTTGACCGAGGCGTGGCCGCGGCCCTCGCGGTCCAGCCACTGGACGATCTCCTCGTAGGCCTCGCGGTTGTGGCCCCCGTCGAACGGGCCCGAGCCGACCAGCGGGCCGTCGCCGGTGCACGGCAGCTCCTCGCCGCACTCGATCACGCGGCGGATCGGCAGGCCGAACGTGCGCGCGAACTCGTGGTCGCGGCCGTCGTGCGCCGGCACGGCCATGATCGCCCCCGTCCCGTACTCCATGAGCACGTAGTCGGCCACGAACATCGGCAGCTCCTCGCCGTTGACCGGGTTGGTGACCGTCCGGCCCAGCGGGACGCCCGTCTTGGGCTTCTCGGCGTCGCCGCGCGTCTCGACCGACTCGGCCAGGACGTGGTTGACGTACTCGCGCACCTCGTCCTCGCGGTCGGTCCCGGCGGCCAGGCGCAGGACGTCGGGGTGCTCGGGCGCCATCACGAAGAACGTGGCGCCGAACAGCGTGTCCGGCCGCGTGGTGAAGACCGGGTAGTCGATCCCCAGCTGCTCGCAGCGGAACACCACCTCGGCGCCCTCGCTGCGCCCGATCCAGTTGCGCTGCATCGTCTTGACGTGCTCGGGCCACTCGATCGAGTCCAGGTCGTCGAGCAGGCGGTCGGCGTAGTCGGTGATCCGGAAGAACCACTGCTCGAGCTGGCGCACCTCGACCTCGGCGCCGCAGCGCTCGCAGCGCCCGTCCACCACCTGCTCGTTGGCCAGGACCGTGGCGTCGTTGGGGCACCACTTCACGGCCGCCTCGCGGCGGTGGGCCAGGCCGCGCCGCAGCAGCTGGAGGAAGATCCACTGCGTCCAGCGGTAGTAGCGCGGCTCGTGGGTGCCGAACTCGCGGGTCCAGTCGATCGAGATGCCCCAGGCGCGGAACTGGCGCTGGAAGGCCTCGATCGAGGCCTGCGTCGAGTCGCGCGGGTGCACCCCGGTCTTGATGGCGTGGTTCTCGGCCGGAAGCCCGAAGGCGTCGTAGCCCATCGGGTGCAGGACGCGGTAGCCGTTGCGCCGGCGGAAGTGAGCGATCGCGTCGCCCACCGAGTACGTCTTGAGGTGGCCGATGTGCGGCTCGCCGCTGGGGTAGGGCAGCATCTCCAGCACGTAGGCCTTGGGCCGGTCGTCGGGCTCGTTGGAGACCTCCCAGGCGCGCTCGCGCTCCCACGCGGCCTGCCAGCGGGGCTCGATCTCGCGGGGGTCGTAGCGGTGGTCGGCCATGGGGCGCTGAGGTTAGCCGGGACGTCCCATGGGACACGGCGCGCGCCCTGGTCGGGTTCTTGCGGGACGCCCTGCGCCCCGGACTACCATGCCCGCCATGGCCGACTGGTCCGAGCAGGTGGCGAAGCTCGTGGCCGCCGCCGAGGAGGCCGCGGAGAAGACGCGCCGCGACGCGGAGCGCCGCGCCGACGAGCGCATCGCCGAGGCCGACCGGGCGGCCGAGTTCCGCGTCAAGGCGGCCGAGGAGGAGGCGCGCGAGCTGCTGGCGCAGGCGGGCGCCGAGTCGGCGCGGATCCGCCGCGAGGCCGACGAACACGCCAAGTTGGTCCAAGCCTCAGCCGAGGAGGACGCCCGCGGCCTGACCCGCGAGGCGCGCTTCGTCGCCCAGGCCGTCCTCAAGGAGGGCACGGGAATGCACGACGACCTGCAGGAGATGAGCCGCTCGCTGCGGCGCAACGCCGAGCGCCTGCTCGGGGACGTGCGCGACGCGCATGCCCGCCTGGCGGGCGAGGTGGACCGGACGGTGGGCTCGGACGACTCCCGCCCGCGCCGGGCCACGGTGGACGCGGGCGACGACGTGCCCGAGTTCATTCCCCCGGGCTAGGGATAGATGGCCCGCAGGCGCGCGGCCTCGGCGACGCGCTCGATCCCCACGCAGTGCGCGGCGGCGCGCCAGTCGACTTCCAGCTCCTCCGCCGCGTCCACCACCCGCCGCAGCCCGGCCTGGAGCTGGGTGCGCAGGCGAGAGGCGATCTCCGGCTCGGTCCAGGAGTACTTCTGCTGGTCCTGAACCCACTCGAAGTAGGAGACGGTGACGCCGCCGGCGTTGGCCAGCAGGTCGGGGACGACGGGGACGCCGCGAGCGGCCAGGATCCGGTCGGCCTCGGGGGTCACCGGCCCGTTCGCCGCCTCGACGACCAGGCCGGCCTGGACGCGCGCGGCGTTCTCGGCGGTGACCTGGTGCTCGAGCGCGGCCGGGACGAGGATGTCGCACGGCACCTCGAGCACGTCGGTGCGCGACACCGTGCGCCCGATGGGGCAGCCGCGGAGGAAGCGGTGCTCGCCCACCCAGTCCATGAGCGCCTGGAGGTCGAGGCCGTCGGCCGCGACGACCCCGCCCGTGACGTCGCTGACCGCGACGATCGTGGCGCCCCGCGCCGCCAGCTCGCGGGCCACGACGGCGCCGACGTTCCCGAAGCCCTGGACGGCCACGCGCTGGGCGGCCAGGTCGTGGCCCAGGTGCTCCAGCACCGACTCGATGCAGTAGACGACGCCCAGGCCGGTGGCGAACCGGCGCCCCGCCGTCCCGCCCAGGACGAGCGGCTTGCCGGTGACGATTTCGGGCACCGGGTGGCCCACCTGCTGGGAGTAGGTGTCCATGAACCAGGCCATCTCGCGCTCGCCTGTGGCCATGTCGGGCGCCGGGATGTCGCGGTCGGGGCCGATGATGGGGAAGATCTCGGACGCGTAGCGGCGGGTGAGGCGCTCGAGCTCGTCCGCGGACAGGCGGTTGGGATCGCAGCGCACGCCGCCCTTGGCGCCGCCGAACGGCAGCTCGAGCAGCGCGCACTTGAACGTCATCCACAGGGCCAGCGCGGCGCACTCGCCGAGCGAGACGGCGGGGGCGTAGCGCACGCCGCCCTTGGTGGGCCCCATCGTGAGCGTGTGCTGGACGCGGTAGCCGGTGAACGTCTCGACGGTCCCGTCGTCGCGGCGCACGGGGAAGTTGACGGTGAGCGCGCGCCGGGGCTCGAGCAGGCGCACGCGCAGCTCGGGGTCGAGGTCGAGGCGGTCCGCCGACCGGTCGAACTGCTCGCGCGCGGTCGCCCACAGCTTCGAGCGCCACTCGCCGCCGGGCGCGACGAGTCCCGCCTCGTCGGCCAGGACCTCGTCCCAGCCGCCCTTGCCGCGCCGCTCGGCGCCGTCGCCGGTCATGGCTCCCATGGGGCTGGCGAGGGTAGTCCCGCACGCCGTCCGGCGCCAACGCGCGCACGGACTCGTGCAGCTTTCGCTACTTCACGCACCCGCGCAGCACGCCCGGGCGCCCGGGACGGCTGGGCCGTCCGGTGGCCCCGACGTCGGTCCCGGTCTGGCGGGCCACCCAGCACCCGTCGGGCCTGACGCGCAGCACGTACACGCGCCGGTCGCGGATGCGGTCGTTGATCAGCACGTCGACCGTGCAGTCCCAGCGCGCGCCGGCGCCGCGGCACATCCCGCCCCGCTCCCCCACCGCCGTGCCGAAGATCCCGGCCTCCTCGAGGGCGTCCCTGAGCTCGAGCGCCAGCGCGTCGCCGAGCACCTGCCCGGTGATCACCGGCGGCCCCTGGGCCACCTCGGACGCCCCGCACCCGGCGACCATTGCCCCGGCCACGATCCACGCTCTCCCCCGCACAGCGCGGAATCTAGCCGCAATCGCGCGCTGTTTCGTGACACACCCCCGCCTAGCCTCGCCGAATTCTCACCCCCACGGACAAGGGAAACATCGCGGAGGCGAAGATCACGGCGGCTGCCGTCGAGCTGGGGATCGGAGTGGCGATCCCGGTCGGCGACGGCTCTCGCTACGACCTCATCTTCGACCTCGGCGATCGGCTGATGCGCGTGCAGTGCAAGTGGGCGCCGAAGCGCGGGGAAGTCGTGTCGGTCCGATTCCGCACCAACCGTCACAGCCCGGTACGGGGCTACATCACCACCCACTACACCGCCGACGAGGTCGATGCGATCGCCGCCTACTGTCCCGAGCTGGACCGCTGCTATTTGCTGCCGATCGCCGAGTTCGAGGGGCGCTCGACGGCTTACCTTCGGGTGGCGGCATGCCGAAACAATCAGCGGATCGGCGTTAGAATGGCCGTCGACTACGAGCTTGGGGCTATAGCTCAGTTGGGAGAGCGTCGCGCTGGCAGCGCGAAGGTCGTCGGTTCGAGCCCGACTAGCTCCACTTACGACGACTCGCCCGCGGCGCGGGCGGGGACCTCTCCCCACAGCTGTTCGAGGCGGTAGTAGTCGCGGGTGTCTGGGGTGAAGACGTGGACGACCACGTCGAGGTAGTCCATGAGGATCCACTGGGCCTCGCCGGCGCCCTCGACGCGGCGCGGGAGCAGCCCGTGGTCGTCCTTGAGCCCCTGGTAGACGCCGTCGTGGATCGCCTTGACCTGGCGCTCGCTGGCGCCGGTGCAGATCACGAAGCGGTCCGTGTAGCCCACGACACCGCGCAGGTCGAGCTCGACGATGTCGTGGGCCTTCTTGTCGTCGGCGTAGCCGACGATCGCCCGGGCCAGCTCCTCCCCCTCGATCGGGGGGGCGCCCTCCCTCATGCGGTCACCGGGCTTCGGTACAGGCCGTGCTCCTCGACGTAGGCGAGGACCGCGTCGGGCACGAGCCAGCGGACGGGCCGGCCCGCGGCCACCCGGTCGCGCACCATCGACGAGGAGACGTCGATCCGGGGCATGTCGAGGAACACCACCGAGTCCCTACCCGTCAGCGCCGCGATCGACCGCTCGATGGCCTCGCGACGGTCCTCGGCGCGCTCGGCCACGGCGAAGCGGGCCAGGGCGAGCACGCGCTCGGGGTCGCGCCACGTGGGCAGCGAGCGGGCCACGTCGCCCCCGGCGATCCAGATCAGGTCGTCCCCGGGCGCCGCCTCGTGCAGGGCCTCCAGGGTGTCCACGGTGTAGGACGCCCCGCCGCGGCGGACCTCCACGTCCGAGACGTCCAGCCACGGCGCCTCCGCGGCCGCCCGGCGGCACATCTCCAGCCGGGCCTGCGGCCCCGGGTCGTCGGGCAGCGGCTTGTGGGGCGGCGAGAACGCGGGCATCAGCAGCACCCGGTCCAGCCCCAGCCGTTCCCGGGCCTCCTGCGCGCACACCAGGTGGCCGACGTGCGGCGGGTTGAACGTGCCTCCGAGGATCCCGAGCGCGGCCACAGGGGCGTCAGGGCCGGGCCTGCCCCGAGCCCACGACGACGTACTTGTAGGTGCACAGCTCGCGCATCCCGATGGGACCGCGCGCGTGCAGCTTCTGCGTCGAGTTGCCGATCTCCGCGCCCATCCCGAACTCGAAGCCGTCGGTGAAGCGGGTGGAGGCGTTGACGTAGACGCACGCCGCGTCCACGCCGCGAGTGAAGGCCTGCGCCGAGTCGACCGACGGCGTGACGATGGCCTCGGAGTGCCCGCTGCCGTGGGCGTTGACGTGGTCCACCGCGGCCTGGACCGAGTCCACGACGCCGACGGCCAAGACCATGGCCAGGAACTCGGTGTCCCAGTCCTCCTCGGTCGCGTCGAGCAGGGACTCGGCGAGATCGCCCGCCGCGGCCCGGGTCCGCGCGTCGGCGCGCAGCTCCACGCCCGCCTCGCGCAGCGAGCGCAGCACGCGCGGGAGGAATTCGGGCGCCACGTCGCGGTGCACGAGCAGCGTCTCGGCCGCGTTGCACACGCCGGGACGCTGGGTCTTGGCGTTGAGCACGATCCGCTCCGCCGTCTCGAGGTCGGCGCCGGCGTCCACGTAGACGTGGCAGTTGCCCGAGGCGGCGTAGATCACCGGAACGGTGGCCACCGCCTTGAGCGCCGCCTTCAGGCCCTCGCCCCCGCGGGGGACGATCAGGTCGACCAGGCCCTCCTGGGTCGCCAGCTCGGCCAGCTCCTCGCGCCCGCCGCCGGCCACGAGCCCGACCGCCCCCGGGGGGAGCCCGGCGGCGGTGGCCGCCTCGACGGCGATGGCGGCCAGCACCGCGTTGGAGTGCGCCACCTGCGACGACCCGCGCAGCACGATCGCGTTGCCCGACTTCACGGCCAGCGCCGTGCAGTCCACGGTCACGTTGGGCCGGGCCTCGTAGACGACCGCGACCACGCCCAGGGGCACGCGGACCTTCTCGACGTCGAGGCCGTTGGGCAGGCGGAAGCCCTCGATGACCTCCCCCACGGGGTCGCGCAGCGCCCGGATCGCGCGCACGCCCTCGGCCATCGCGGCCACGCGCGCCGCGTCGAGGCGCATCTTGTCGCGGAAGGCCGCCGACAGGTCGTCGGACGCCGCTTCCATGTCGCGCGCGTTGGCCTCCAAAACCTCGTCCGCGCGCGCGTCGATGGCGTCGGCGATCGCGGTCAGCGCGGCGTCCTTGGTCGTCGTGTCGAGCTGCGCCAGCTCGCGCGACGCGCGCTGGGCGGCGCGGCAGACGTCGGCGACGGACTGGGCGGTGGCGGCCATGGCCGGAAAAAGGTTACGGCAGGCGCTAGGCCAGCACGAAGTAGTCGCGGTGGACGGCCTCCTCGGTGGCGCGCGGGACGAGCTCGCGCACCTCCGCGGACTTCAGGCCCTTGACCCGCTCCAGCTCGGGGGCGGAGTAGTTGACGATCCCCTTGCCGATGACGCCCCCGCCGTCCACGACCTCGATCGCGTCGCCGGCGTCGAAGCCGCCCTCGACCGCGACGATCCCCACCGGGAGCAGGCTCGTCCCGCCCTCGCGCAGCGCCCGGGCCGCCCCCGCGTCGACGACCACCCGGCCGCGCGAGGGCTTGGCGTACTTCAGCCACAGCTTGAACGAGGAGTAGCGCGAGTCGCGCGCGGGGAAGCGCGTGCCGCGCGGCTCGCCGGCCGCCGCCGCGCCGAGGGCGCCGGGCTCCAGACCCGAGGCGATCACGGTCTCGATCCCCGCCGCCGTGGCCATCTCGGCCGCGACGACCTTGGAGCGCATCCCGCCCGAGCCCAGGGGAGTCCCGGCGTGTCCGACGTCCAGCTCGCCCACCGCCTCGAAGTCGGTCACCTCGTCGACCAGGCGGGCCTCGGGATCGCGGCGGGGGTCGGCCGTGTGCAGCCCCGCCGTGTCGGTGAGCAGCACCAGGCGGTCGGCCCCGAGCAGCACCGCGACCTGGGCGGCCAGGAAGTCGTTGTCGCCGAAGGAGATCTCGTCGGTGGTTGTGGTGTCGTTCTCGTTGATCACCGGGACGACGCGCCAGTCCAGGAGCTTGCGCAGCGTCTGGCGCGCGTTGAGGTAGTGGGTGCGCGCGCTGACGTCGAAGAACGTCAGCAGCACCTGCGCGCTCGTCACGCCGCGCTCGCGCAGCAGCTCGTCGTAGACGCGGTAGAGCTTGCCCTGCCCCACCGCGCTGGCCGCCTGCAGCTCGCCCATGGCGCGGGGCCGCAGCGGGAGGTCGAGCACCCGCATCCCCCGCGCGATCGCCCCGCTGGTCACGATCACCACGTCGTCCCCGCGCTCGTGCAGGTCGGCCACCTCCCCGCACACCGCGCGCAGCACGTCCTCGCGGACCGACCCGTCGTCGGCCGCGACGATGCTCGACCCGAGCTTGATGACTGTCGTCGCCATGTCGCCGGGAGACTAGACCGGCTCGCCCGGGTCCAGCTCGAACTCGACGCCCGCGATCTCGACGTCGTCGCCCGGCTCGAAGCCGGCGGCGCGCAGGGCGTCGATGACGCCGATCGACCGCAGGGTGGCCTCGAGGTAGGCGAGCGCCTCCTCGTTGCCCAGGTCGTGGCGGGCGACCAGCCGCTCGATCCCCTCCCCGGTGACCCGCCAGCGGCGCTCGCCGTCCGGCTGCACGCTGAAGCCGCGCCCCGCGGCCGGGCGGAACGTCATGTGCTCGGCCAGCTCGGCCTCGGCCTCGGGCAGCTCCTCGGCGCGCGGCAGCGGCGGGACGAGGCGGACCAGGAGGGTGCCCAGCTCGTCGACGCCCTGCCCGGTCGCGCTGGAGGTCACGACGACCGGGACGTCGCCGCCCAGGCGCTCGCGCCACTGCGCCGCCGCGCGCTCCGCCGCGCCGGGCGCGACGAGGTCGGCCTTGGACAGCGCGAGGACGCGCGGCAGCTCGGCCAGCCGCGCGTCGTAGGACCCCAGCTCGCGCTCGATCGTGGCGTGGTTCTCGACCGGGTCCGAGCCGTCCACCGGCGCGAGGTCGAGGACGTGCACGAGCAGCCGGGTGCGCTCGACGTGGGCCAGGAAGTCGTGGCCCAGCCCCGCCCCCTCGCTCGCGCCCTCGATGAGGCCCGGGATGTCGGCCACCACGAGCTGGCGGTCCTCGCGCTCCAGCGTCCCCAGCACCGGGGCCAGGGTGGTGAACGGGTAGCCGGCGACCTTCGGCGTGGCCCGCGTCATCCGCGCCAGCAGCGACGACTTCCCGGCGTTGGGGACGCCGACCAGGCCGACGTCGGCCAGCAGCTTGAGCGCCAGCTCGATCCAGCCCTCCTGGCCCGGCAGCCCGCGCTCGGCAAAGCGCGGGGCCTGCCGGGTGGGGCCGGCGAAGTGCTTGTTGCCCCGGCCGCCCGCACCGCCCCGCGCCA
>DATLOP010000003.1:0-7386 GCA_035536255.1 Solirubrobacteraceae bacterium | reverse complement strand
CCGCCGACGTACGTCGGCTTGGCCCGGTCGAGAAAGAGGTCGGTGTCGCGTGTGTTGCGATAGCGGCCGTCCTCGCGCTCCAGCATCCCCAGCGCCACCAGGGCGTCGAAGAAGTCGCGCGCGGACCGCGGGTGCAGCCCGAGCCGCTCGCGCAGCGCGTCGGCGTCCAGCGGCCCCCCGGCGAGCTCGGTGAACACGCCGAGCTCGGCCGCGGTGAGCAGCGTGCGCGACGGCCAGTACGCCGTGCTCAGCCGCAGGATCTCCTCGGGGCTCGGAGCCGCGCTGTCGGGCATCGTGGCCATCCTCTTGGTTTCGGTCCACCGGTGCAAGGAGCGTCAGGGCAGACGGGGTTGTCGGGTCGATGCGGCGGCGTTAGGGTGAGCTCTCTGCGACAGAGGGAGGCCGTCATGGCCAGCATCGAGGTCAAGAGTTTCGACTCGCCCGACGAGAAGCGCGAGTTCGAGGGCAGGGGCCACGCCGACGTAGTCGAGCTCGGGGGCCGCACCATCGGGCGCGGGACCTTCGAACCCGGGTGGCGCTGGTCGGAGAACGTCAAGCCGATCGCGGGCACGGACTCCTGCGAGGTCTCGCACCTGGGATACATGGTCTCCGGACGGATGAAGGTGATGATGGACGACGGCGCGGAGGGCGAGGCAGGCCCGGGCGACGTCGTCGCGATCCCGCCGGGCCACGACGCCGAGGTCGTCGGCGACGAGCCCTGCGTCTTCCTGGACTTCGGCGAGTTCGGCGACTACGCCAAGCGCTGAGCCAGGCCTCTCCTAAGAGGACGCGGGGACGACTACGCGGCCGGCCGGGCCGCGCAGGCCGCGCGGCTCGAGCTGCTCGCGCAGGCGGCGCAGCGCGAGATCCTTGGCCTTCGCCTCGAGCATGACGTCGAAGTCGCGCCCCGCCCGCGCGTCGCGCAGGAAGTGCTCGAACCCGATCGGATCGACCAGGTCGGCGTGGGCGCGCAGCTGCGGCAGCACCAGCCGCCGCGTGACCCGCCGGCCCTCGCGCACCTTGCGCTCCTCCACGTCCAGCCGCGGCGACGAGTAGTGGATCTTGGGGACGGTGTCGCGCGGCCACGTGCCCAGCGCGGCGGCCAGCGCCTCGCGGTCGTCCAGCCCGTCGGGGTCGTTGCAGCGATGGTGCAGCACGTCCCACACGACGCGGATCCCAGCGCGCCGCGCCAGCCCCACGACGTCGGTCGTGCCGAACGAGCGGTCGTCGTTCTCGATCGTCAGGCGCGCTCGCGCGCTCTCGGACAACCGCTCGAAGCCGGCCAGGAAGCGGTCGCACGCCGCCGCCTTGCCGCCCGCGACCCCGCCGACGTGCAGGACCACCACCGCCTCCGGTCCGAGCCCCATGGCGTCCAGCAGCGACGCCTGGACCTCCAGCTCCGCCACGGCGGCCGACCGAACGCCGGGGTCCTCCGAGTTCAGCACCGTGTACTGACCGGGATGCGTGGACAGGCGGATGTCGCGCGCCCGGGCGACTTGGCCGACCTCCGCGAGCTCGCCCGCGCATTCGGCGACCTGCCCGTGGAACTGCGTCAGCTCCGGGTGGCTCGCGTACGGGGCCAGAGCCGTGGCCATCCGGTACATGCGCACGTCGTGGCGATCCAGGTAGTCGAAGACCGCGCGCAGGCGCTGCAGGGAGTCACGCAGATGCGGCCCGGATCCCCAGCGCCGCGTGTCGTGCGAGGGCAGCCCGCCGTCGCCGAGCACCTTGACGGCGAAGCCGAGGCGATGGGAGGTGGCGGCCGGGGCGCGTTCGCGCATTCCAAGCTCCTACCCGGTCTGCGCCCGGCGGCGCGGTGGGCCGGCGCCGGAGCGCCGGCCCACCGGGCTGGGCCTCCGCCTACTTGCGGACGATCCTCCCGCAGGCGACGGGGAGCTCACCCTCCAGGGGGGCGTTGAGGGCGGTGGTGCGACCGCCGTACTTGCCGTCGCGGTCGATGTCGTGGCCGTGGACGACGACGTGCAGCTCGTCGAGGCGCGAGGCCAGGGCTCGCGGGACGGTCAGCGTGCGCTGGTAGTTCAGCGTCCCGCTGCGACGGCCGACCGGGAACCGGTCGAGAGCGAGGATGCTCTTCGCGCTCGTGTCGCCCCGGGTCGTGAACGACACGAGCACGGGGCCGTAGTCGTCCAGGCCCTCGGCCGTCTCGATCAGGCCGTCGTCGACGATGTCGTCGCGACGCACGGCGCCGGGGCAGCGCGCGATCTCGCCGGCGGCCTCCTTGCCGTGGATGTGGACGGCGTGCGGCAGCCCGGCCGAGACGCCGCGCGCGTTGAGCGTCACGTTGACGCGCTGGCCCCGGCGGGCGAGGCGCACCGCGCCGCGCGCGTTGGAGCCACCGTCCACCGACGCTACGTGGGGAACGGGGCTCAGGGTGGCGCGGTACTGCGCGGTGGCGCCGTGGTCGGCCGTCGCGCTGCCCGCCGCCACTGCGCCCGTCGCCACGATCCCGGCGAGACCCGCCAGGACGAGCTTGTTGTTTGCGACCTTCATCTGAAGTGACCTTTCGATAGGGGTGTCACCGCTACTACGGGGGCGCCCCGGCTCCAGATCAACACGCGGACGGACGCCCTGCGGGCTCGTCGCGGCGTGGTTAGAGTCTGAGCTCGGAAGCTCTAAGAGGGGGGGACGGATGACCGCAGCGAGTTCCACAACGACGCAGGTGACCCTGCGCGAGGCGCGCGTCGACGACGTCGAGGCGTGCGCCCAGATCTGCTTCGAGGCCTTCGGGGCGATCCATGACCATCACCGGTTCCCGCGCGACTTCCCCGCACTGGAGGCAACGATGGGGTTGCTCCAGGCGTTCGTCCCTCACCCCGAGATCTGGGGCGTGGTGGCGGAGATGGACGGTCGCGTCGTCGGCTCGAACTTCCTCGACGAGCGCGACCCGATCCGCGGGGTCGGGCCGATCACGATCGCGCCCGCGGCGCAGAACGCGGGTGTGGGCCGCCGGCTGATGGAGGCGGTGATCGAGCGTGGCGGGGACGCGCCGGGGATCCGGCTGCTCCAGGACGCCTTCCACCTGCGCTCGCTGTCGCTGTACTCGTCGCTGGGCTTCGACGTCACCGACCCCTGTGTGGTCATGACCGGGACGCCGCGCGGCGCGCCGGCCGACGGCGTGAACGTGCGGCCGGTCACGGACGACGACCTGGAGGCGTGCGGCGAGCTGGCCACGCGTGTCCACGGCTTTCCCCGCAACGGCGCGTTGCGCGACGCGATCCAGGCCATGGCTCCGCTGCTGGCCGAGCGAGACGGGGAGGTGATCGCCTACGCCACGTCGTCGACGTTCTGGCCCATGGGCCACGGTGTCGCGCTGACCGAACAGGACATGTCGGCGCTGCTGCTCGGCGCCGCGGCGATCGTCGACGAGCCGCTGGCCCTGCTCGTGCCGATGCGCACCGGCCTGTTCCGGTGGTGCCTGGAGCAGGGGCTGCGCAGCGTCAAGCCGATGAACGTCATGGTGCGCGGCGAGTACCGCGAGCCCGACGGCGGCTGGTTCCCGTCGGTGCTCTACTGACCTTGCCCCCGGCGATGTGTCAGAACCCCTCCGGCGAGGACACGCCGCACACCGCGAAGCCCAGCCGTCGCGAGACCGGCTCCCCCTCCAGATACAGGACGTCGTTGCGATCGGCCAGCGCGTAGAACTCGCGGTCGCGGCGCGCGCGGCCGGCGGCGACGAACGGGGCGAGAAGCGCGTACCGGCGCACCTCGAAGGCCAGGAAGCGCGCGTACGCAGGCCGGGTGGCGCGGCGCCGCAGACGGCGCAGGACCTCGATCGCCCGCCGCTGCTCGGGCATCACGGCGGCGAGCGCACCGGCCAGCGCCGGCGGGTCGATCGCGCGCAGCGGGCGGGCGAGCAGCGAGTCGGTGGCCACGCGGCACGCCGCGTCGGCACGGAAGCGGACGGCGGGCGACTCGAAGTCGCGCGGCGTCACCGGCGGCCCGGTGCGCGGCTGGCCGCAGCGCCGGAATCCCACCTCGGCCGCGACCCGCAGCGCCGCGGCCTCGCCCTGCGCGGCGGTGACGCCGGCCGTGCGGCCCGCCGCCCAGTCGCCGCGCGCGTACGCCGCGGCCTGACCGCGGTACTGGTCTGTCGTGCGCTCCACGGCCGCCACATAGCGGGCGACCGCATCCGCGCGCGCGGCGTCGGGGCGCACCGCCCGCAGCCGCGCCAGCGCCAGCTCGCGGGAGGGGATCAGCCGCTCGTGCAGGTAGCGCGCGTGGACCGGCAGGGTCGCGGCGGGTCGCGGCGGCGCGGGCGGCGGCGGCTGGTCCGCGCAGGCCGAGTCCGCCCGCGCGAGGTAGTTCCGGGCGTCCGGCTCTCGCGGCGCGTCGTCGCCGCCGCAAGCGCCCGCCCCGAGGGCGAGGAGCGCGGCGGCCAGGCCGAGCGAGCGCTTCACGCACCGACCCTACGCGGTGTGCGGCGAAGAAGGGGCGAAGAAGTTCCCGGGCCGCGCTTGACGCACCCGATTTGGAGGCGTTAGGTTCGGCGCACCTCGAACGGGAGTGACGGTGGGGGGAAGGATCCGGAGGCTGGTCGGTTGCGGGGCCGTCGTGGCGACGTCGAGCGCCTGCGCCCTGGTGTCGATCCCGGCTTCCGCGTCGGCGGCTTTGCGGATCGAGCGGTTCGACCAGCCCGCCGGAACGGTGCTGACCGGCCAGGTCGCCGGAGTGCAGTTCCCCGACGCTCCGGTCGTGTTCGATCCCGTGCACGTGACGACGAGCTCCCCGCCGCGCGCCCTGCGCTCCTCGCAGCCCTGCGGCGAGGGCTGTCACCGGATGCGGATGCGGTTCACCCAGCAGGTGAGCCTGGTCCGCCTGCGCGCGGGCGTCGACTCCAAGCAGGCCGGGGAGTTCCCGATCGAGGCGCGGCTCGAGGTCTACGGGCCGACCGGGAACCTGCTCCAGGCCACGCCCACCCGCACCCTCGCGGGGAGCTACCAGTACGGCCAGATCACAACGACGTTCGAGATCGACCGCCGCCCGACCTTCGACATCGCCTCGGCGGTCCTGTACGTCGGGTACGCCGACTCGGGACCCGCCCTCTCGCCGGTGGCTCCCGTGCGCGCGGACATCGACGACCTGGAGTTCATCGACCCGGCCGCCGCCCCCGGCGGCGGCGGGGGTGGCGGCGGCGGAGGAGGCGGCGACGGAGCCGCTCAGGCGGTGGCCGACGCGCGGCTCGTCACGCCCTCCCCCGCGGCGGGCGGCGACCTCGCGTTCGACGCCTCGGCCTCCCGCCCCTCGACCGGCGCGCGGATCGTGGCCTACGAATGGGACTGGAACGGCGACGGCCGCTTCGACGCGAACACCGGCACCCGGCCCACGGCGAGCTGGGTCTTCGGGCGGGCGGGCCAGCGCCGCGTCAACCTCCGGGTCACCGACAGCGCAGGCGCTCGCTCGGCGTTCCAGCTCGACGTGCCCATCGGTCCGCCGCCCGCGGGGTGCAGCACCCAGCTGCACCGCGAGAACGTCGAGATCGTCGCCTGGTGCATCCGCCCGTCCGCCGACGGCTACTCGATCGAGACGCGGGGCTACCTGCGGCTCAACGGGCTCAGCCTGCGCTCGCGCGACCGCGACGCCCGGCTGTTCTGGGACATCGAGGACGGGACGCTGGAGAGCCGGTCCACGTTCAAGGTCGTGATGCCGAACCTGCCCGACGGCGATGTCGTCCTGCACCAGAGCCAGGAGACGCGACGCGGCAGCCTGCGCTTCGGACTGCTCTGGTCGCTGCCGCGCGGCGAGCGTCGCCCCGAGCTCGATGGCGTGTCGTCGGACGGCTTCCGCGAGGGGCCCGCGGTCGACCCGCCGATCTCGCGCGTGTCCAACCACGGCGTCGACACCGGGTCTCCCGGCTTCCACATAGCGACCTTCCGGGCCGACGTCGACGAGTGCCGCGCCTTCGAGGTCTGCCAGTCGCTGCCGGGCGGCTTCCCTCTCCAGGGGCACATCGACCTCTACGTCAACCGCGCCCGGCAGGCGGTCGTGGACGTTCAGATCGTCACGCGCCGCGTCATCGAGGTCGCCGGGGACGCGCGCCTGCGCCTGAGCACGGACCGCGGGCTGCACCTGGACACGCTGAAGTTCGAGGCCGCGGACACCGACCTGGGCGTCTTCCGCCTGCGCGAGCTGAAGTTCCAGTACAACGCGCCGGGCACCGGCGACCCCCCGTCGGACACCGAACGCTGGGAGGCCAGCCTCAGCGTCGAGCTGCCCACCGACCCGAAGGTCCGGCTGTCGGGGGCCGTGCGCTTCACCGAGGGCGAGCTCACGTTCCTCAGCGCCGAGCTCAAGTCGCCCGGGGTGCCCATCGCGCCCGGCGTGCGGCTGAACCGGTTCAAGGGCGAGTACGGCAACCCGCCCCTGCGCATCGGCGGCGGCTTCGGCGCCCGCCTGGCGGAGGTGGGCGAGCTGGAGGGCGACGTCGTCTACGTCGAGGAGAGCGGGCTCGGCCACGGCCGGGCGACGGGCCGGCTGCTCGTGCTCGATCAGGAGGTCGCGAACGCCTACGTCGACGTCTGGAGCAACGGGTTCGTCGCGTTCGGCGGCGGCTTCGACCTGAAGTTCCCGCGCCGCAGTCCCGTCTTCCGGGTGCGCGGCGAGCTCGCGGCGTGGTTCGAGGACGTGGACGGGATCCGCTTCCAGATAGAGGGCCGGGCCCGCATCGACGTCTGGATCATCCACGTGGGAGCGCGGATCCTCGTCAACAACCGCTGGGTCGCGGGCTGCGCCACGATCGACACTCCCTTCGGCCCGGCCAGCGGCAAGGCCGCCTACAACCTGCGCAACGGCGATCTCGACACCGCGTTCAACTGCCGCCTCGGGGGCTACCGGATCGAGCCGACCCGCCGGCCGCCCGGACAGGCCGGCGCCGCGCAGGCCGGCGCCCGGACCTTCGTCGTGCCGCGGGGCCTCGAGGAGCTGGGCCTGCGCGTCTCCTCGCCCGGCGGCGCTCCGGTGGTCACGCTCACGTCGCCCACGGGCGAAACCCTCACCACCGCGGCCGCCCCGGGCGAGATCGGCGGCCGCCGGGGCCGCTTCCTCAGCGCGCAGTTCCCCGAGCGCAACCAGACGATCGTGCAGCTCCTGCGGCCGGCGCCCGGGACGTGGCGGATCGCGCCCGCGCCGGGATCCCCGTCCAGCCTGAGCCTGGAGACGGCCACCCCGCTGCCCGACCCGGGAGTGCGCGTCCGCGTCACGGGGCGCGGCCACCGCCGCGCGCTGACCTACTCGATGCGGCCGGGGGCGGGTCAGCGGGTGAGCTTCGTCGAGCGCGGCCGTGCCGTGACCCGGGCGCTGGGGACGCGCCGGGGCGCCCGCGGCGTCATCCCGTTCGCGCCCGGCGAGGGCCCGGCGGGACGGCGCCGG
>DATLOP010000002.1:0-2433 GCA_035536255.1 Solirubrobacteraceae bacterium | reverse complement strand
CTCGCCCGCCACGCGCTCCACGTGCAGGTTGACCTCGTGCCCCGCCTCCCAGGCGTACGGCGTGACCTGGGCGATCGAAAACGATTCGGCGCTCACCGGGCAAACAGAGTGGCGGGCCGCCACTATGTTTGCCCGGTGAGCGCCGAATCGTTTTCGATCGCCCAGGTCACGCCGTACGCCTGGGAGGCGGGGCACGAGGTCAACCTGCACGTGGAGCGCGTGGCGGGCGAGCTGGCCCGGCGCGGGCACCGCGTGGCGATCGTCGCCCCGTCGACGCGCTCGGGGCAGGTGCGCGCGACCCGGGCCGCGCTGCGCCGCGGCGCCGACGGCCTGCTCCCGGAGGCGGGCGGCGACCCGCGGGTGCTGGCGGTCGGCGACGTGCTGCCGGTGGGCTCGGCGCGCCGCGGCGCGCGCCGGCTGCCCGTGGACGTGGCGCGCACGATCGAGGAGGCGCTGACGGCGCTGCCGCTCGACCTCGTCCACGTGCACGAGCCGTTCGCGCCGTCGACCTCCAGCGCGGCGCTGCGCCACTCGCGAGCGCTGAACGCCGGCACGTTCCACGCACCGTCCGAGCGCGTCGTCGCCACCCAGCTGGCGCGCCGGGTGGTCGAGCTGTTCTTCGGGCGGCTGGACGCGCGGATGGCCTCCTACGAGGCCACGGCCGACCTGCTGCGCCAGTTCTTCCCCGCCGACTACCGCGTGATCATGCCGGGCGCCGACCCGCCGTCGGACGGCGGCCCGGGGGCGCGGGGCGCGGGAGTGCGAATCGCCTTCCCCCACCGCGAGGAGCGCCCGGCGCTGCGCCTGTTCCTGCGGGCGCTGCGCCGCATCCCGCTGGACCCGCAGTGGAGCGCCACGCTGTGGTCGAGCCTGGGCACCGACCCGCCGGCCTCGGTGCGCCGGGAGGTGCGCGAGCGCCTGCGGGTCGAGGGGCCGATCCGCGGCGCGGCCGACGTGCGGCTGGACGGCGCCGACGTGGCGGTGTTCGCCTCCACCGGCGCGTCGCCGTCCCCCGGGCTCGTGGTGCGGGCGATCGCCGCCGGCGCCGTCCCCCTGGCGGCGCGGCTGCCGGTGTACGAGGAGCTGCTGGGCGACGGCGAGCTGGGGCTGCGGTTCGAGCCCGGCGACGTGGAGACGATGGCGGCCCAGCTGGCGCGGCTGGTGCGCGACGAGGCGTGCCGCGCGCGGCTGCGCGCGAACGCCGACGCGCTGCGCGAGCGCCTGACGTGGGAGCGCGTGACCGACGAGGTCGAGGCGGCCTACCGCGAGCTGGCCGCCCGGCGCCATTCCGCCGAGGGCGACGCGGCGGTGCGCAAGCGCCTCAAGGGGCGAAGGCTGATCGACGTCGACCTGCACATGCACACCGACCACTCGCACGACTGCGCGACGCCCGTCGAGGTCCTGCTGTCCACGGCGCGCGAGCGCGGGCTGGGCGCCATCGCCGTGACCGACCACAACGAGATCTCCGGCGCGCTGGACGCGGCGGCCAAGGCCGACGGCGTCAAGGTGATCGTGGCCGAGGAGGTCAAGACCGCCCACCAGGGCGAGGTCATCGGCCTGTTCCTGAAGGAGAAGATCCCCAAGGGCCTGTCGCTGCAGGAGACGATCGCCGAGATCAAGCGCCAGGGCGGGCTCGTCTACGTGCCCCACCCGTTCGACCGGCTGCACTCGGTCCCCGACTACGAGCACCTGCTCGACGTGCTCGACGACGTGGACGCGATCGAGATCTTCAACCCCCGGATCGCCTTTAAGCCGTTCAACGAGGAGGCCGTCCGCTTCGCGGCCAAGTACCGGATCGTCGCCGGCGCCGGGTCGGACTCCCACGTGGCCGCCGGGCTGGGCTCGGTGCGCATCCGGATGCGCGACTTCGAGGGCCCGGAGGAGTTCCTGGAGTCGCTGCGCGAGGCCGACATCGTCACCAAGCCGACCAGCCTGCTCTACGTCCAGGGGCGCAAGTTCTACGAGACGCGGGTGCGTCCGTCGACGCGCAAGTCCTGATGCACCGGCAGGGACACGGGGCCGCGCCGTCAAACAGCGAGTCGGCGATGCCCGCGACCGACGACGAGATCCGGGAGAAGTACCTCGAGCGGGCCATCCGCGAGCTGAACTCGCTGACCCGCGAGGTCCTCGAGTGCTCGCACTGCCCGCGGGGGAACCTGATGCCGGTCCTGGGCTCGGGCCATCCCCAGGCCGACGTCTTCCTGCTGAAGTACTCCGCCCGGCCCTCGGAGGCCGAGGAGGGCGTCGCCTTCTACGGCCGCGCGGGGTCGGCGCTGATGAAGTCGCTCAAGCGGCTGTCGATCGACCCGCTGGCCGTCTACGGGACGCTGTGCGTGAAGTGCCCGGTGGCCGACCCGTCGCTGGCCGACCCGGCGTGCATCGCGCGGCTGGTCGAGGAGCTCGCGATCGTGCAGCCCAAGCTCGTCGTGGCGA
>DATLOP010000001.1:0-4181 GCA_035536255.1 Solirubrobacteraceae bacterium | reverse complement strand
AGCCCGTCGGACAGGTCGATCATCGCCGAGACGCCCGCCGCGGCCAGCGCGCGCCCCTCGGAGAGCCGCGGCCGGGGCCGGCGATAGGCCGCGACGAGCTCGCCGCCGCCGGCCGGCGGGCGGGCCCGCCCGTCGAGGATGGCCAGGCCGGCCGCCGGCGCGCCGAGGGAGCCGGTGACCGCCACGAGGTCTCCGGGCCTCGCGCCGTCGCGGCCGGCCAGCTCGTCCTCGGAGTCCGCCCACCCGACGACCGTCACGCTCACGGTCAGCGCCGGCGCGGACACGACGTCCCCGCCCGCCAGCACCGCCCCGTGCTCGCCCGCCGCCGCGGCCAGGCCGCGGCACAGCGCCAGCGCGTCCTCGCGCCCCGTCCCGGACGGCGCGCCCAGCGCCACGTAGGCCTCGCCCGCCCGCGCCCCCATCGCCGCCAGGTCCGACAGCGCGGCGGCCATCGCCCGGCGCCCCGCGTCCTCGAAGCCGATCTGCCCCACGCGGAAGTGGACGCCGTCCACCATCGCGTCCACCGAGGTCACCGCGAACGCCCCGCCCGCCCGCACCACCGCCGCGTCGTCCCCCGGCCCCCGCACCACCCGTCCCCCCGGAGAACCGAGCTCGGCCAGGATCCCGGAGATGAGCTCTAGCTCACGCACTGAGGCTGGGGCTGGCGAGCGAAAACGGCCGCATGCCAAGGACGCAGGGGGTGGGACAGTGCTCCGCACGGCCCACCCCCGAGGACGCAGGCAGGCGGCCGTTTGCAGCCGCCAGGCACAGCCTCAGCGATGGCGGTAGATGATCCTTCCGCGGTCGAGGTCGTAGGGCGACAGCTCGACGCGGACGCGGTCGCCGGGCAGGATCCGGATGCGGAAGCGCCGCATCTTCCCCGCCACGTGCCCGAGCACGACGTGATCGTTGTCGAGCTTCACGCGGAACATCGCGTTGGGCAGGGCCTCGACGACCTCGCCCTCAAATTCAACCTTCTCCTCCTTGGCCACGGCTCAGAGCCTAGCGGCCCCTGCGGGCGCCTGGCTGTGTCCTCGGGGGTGGGCCGTGCGGAGCACTGTCCCACCCCCTGCGTCCTGGCCAGGCACCCGCAGTGTCTCGCTAGGACTCTGAGCCGGGCGATCCTGGCAGGGCTCGGCTTGGGCGCTTGGGCGCGGACCGTGTTGGCTAGCCCGGGGAGGTGCCGCCGGCGGCGTTGCCGCCTCCGCCGCCGCCACCACCGCCCCCGTTGCCGCCGCCGCGGTTCCCTCCGCCGCCTCCGCCTCCGCCTCCGCCGCCGCCGCCGCCTCCGCCGGCGCTGGGGGCGGGCTGGGGGGCGGACTCGTAGAGGTCGGGGTTGTACCCGCCGCCGCCGCCGCCGGAGGACCCGTCGCCGGTGCTGTCGCCGTCGCTGGAGGACGAGTCGTCGTCGTCGTCGCCGCCGCCGCTCGACGAGCCACCGCCGCCGGTGTAGCCGTTGCCGGAGTAGTTGCCGTAGAACGGCTGGAAGCTGGCGCCCTCGTTGGGCGCGTTGAAGTTCGAGCAGTCCTTCGTCGCGACCTTGCGCATGTAGTCGCCCCAGATCTGGGCGGGGAACGTCCCCCCGGCCACGCGGATCCCGTGCACGCTGTACATCGGGACCTTCTGGTTGGGGTAGCCGACCCACACCGCGCTGGTCAGCTTCGGCGTGTAGCCGACGTACCAGGCGTCGGTGTACTCGTCGACCGTGCCCGTCTTGCCCGCCGACGGGCAGCCGATGTTGGCCTTGGTCCCCGTCCCCGACAGGACGTTCTGCTGGAGGATCTTCGTCGCCTCCCACGCCACGCCCTTGGAGAACGTGCGCTTGCCCCTGGGCTTGCCGAGGTCCTCGGACTTCCCGTCGGGGAACACGACCTTCCTGACCGAGATCGGCCGGTGGCGCATTCCGCCCGAGGCGATCGTCGCGTAGGCGTTGGCCATCTCCAGCGGCGACACGCCGATCCGCAGGCCGCCCAGGCCCTCGGCCGGGTAGCCGTCGAGCTTCGACGTGATCCCCATGTCGTGGGCGGCCTTCTTCACCGCGTCGGGGCCGACGTCGAGGATCAGCTGCGCGTAGACGGTGTTGTCGGAGGCGGTCGTCGCGCGCACGAGGTTCATCGAGCCCGAGTACGTGCCGCCGTACGTCTTGACCTTCCACGGCCCGTACGCGGTGTTGAGGTCCAGCGGGCGCGAGACGTAGGTCGTCGTGTTGGGGTTGATCCCCTTGCGCAGGGCGGCCATCAACACCCACACCTTGGCCGTCGACCCCGCCTGGCGGCGGCCCTGGGCGGCGTAGTTGTACTTCACCTTGCGGTAGCTGGCCGAGGACGCCATGGCGCGGATGTAGCCGTTGCGCGGGTCGATGCTCACGATGGCCGACGACGGGTCGTCGTCGTAGTAGAGCTGGCCCTTCATCGCCTCGCGCGCCGCCTTCTGCTTGTCGAGGTCGATCGTCGTGTAGATCTTCAGCCCGCCCTTGCGGACCGTCTCCAGGCCGTAGCGCTCGATCAGCTGCTCCTTGACGTAGTCGAAGAAGTAGCTCTCGCGCTTGGAGAAGAAGTAGTCGTTGCTCCGGGCGCGCAGCGGCGACGTGGCGGCCATGCGGTAGCGCTCCTCGCTGACCATGCCCTGCTGGCGCATGCG
This sequence comes from Solirubrobacteraceae bacterium, assembly GCA_035536255.1. GTDB lineage: Bacteria > Actinomycetota > Thermoleophilia > Solirubrobacterales > Solirubrobacteraceae > AC-38. The sequence goes on along the minus strand of DATLOP010000001.1, from coordinate 1,541 downwards.
CCGCAGGACGTCGTTGCGCCGGGCCAGCGCGGCGCGCGGGTCGCGGAAGGGGTTGTAGAGCGACGGCGCCTGCGGCAGGCCGGCCAGCGTGGCCGCCTCGGCCAGGTTGAGGTCCTTGGCGCGCTTGGCGAAGAACACCCGCGCCGCCGCCTCGGCGCCGATCGCCGTGCGTCCCCCGACGGTCCCGTAGGGGACGGCGTTGAGGTAGTTGGTGAGGATCCACGTCTTGTCGTGCTTGTCCTCGATCTCCTGGGCCAGCTTGGCCTCGCGGATCTTGCGCTCGAACGTCCGGCGCTTGGTGATCGGGTAGATGTTGCGGACCAGCTGCATCGTGATCGTCGAGCCGCCCTGCACGGTCTCGCCGGAGCGCAGGTTCTTGACCGCCGCGCGCACGACGCCCTCGTAGTCGACGCCGCGATGGCGATAGAAGCGCTGGTCCTCGACGGCGATCGTCGCGTCCTTGAGGACGCGCGGCAGCTGGTCGGTCTCCACCGGCTGGCGCAGCTCGTCGTTCTCGATGAAGCCCAGGCGCTTGCCGTTCGAGGCGTAGACGACCGAGTTGGCGCCCTGGTCTACCGGCTTGAGCGCCTGGATGTCCGGCGCCGAGGAGGCCACGGCGACGATGTAGCCGATGACGCCGACCGCGCTCGCGAAGGCGGCGATGACGACCATCCCGAGCAGCACGAGGACGCCGCGCTTGGCGCCGCGGCCGCGGCGATGTCGGCGCCGGAGTCTGCGCTGTCGGGGGCTCATACGAAGGCGGCGAAGCGCACGTGGAGATGTTCCACGCGCGGCAGAGAAGCCATTCTAGTCCCTGTATACGCCCGCGACCGCCCTTTTGGTTCACCCGGGGAGCAGATCGGCGCCCCGCAGCGCCCGCAGCGCCTCGGCGCGCAGCGTGGCCTCGCGGGCGCCGCGGCGGTCCGAGGCCACCGGCTCGCCCGACAGCCGGACGCGCACGCCGTCGGCGGCGATCTCGGCCACGTCGGCGGACGTGACGTCGTCCAGCGCGCACAGGACGGACAGCGCGCGGTCGGCGTCGGCGGCCGGCGGGAGCCACACCGAGACCTCGACCTCGCCCAGGGGCGAGACGATCGTGTCGTTGTGCAGCACGCCCGAAGCCAGGCGCTCGTTGGGGATCACCACCCGCGTCCCCGCGCCCGAGCGCAGGTAGGTGTAGTTGAGCCGCACGTCCTCGACGGTCCCCGACTCGCCCTCGAACTCCACGTGGTCGCCGATGCGCAGCGGCTGGGTGATGGCCAGCATCACGCCGGCCACGGCGTTGGCCAGGACCTGGCGGGCGGCGAAGCCGATGACCGCCGCGGCCAGGGCGCCCGAGGCCAGGACGCTGGTGGCCACGCGGCTCAACGATCCGAACTGGGCCAGCGCGGCCATGACGCCGATGAGCAGGATCGCCGCCACGGCGAACCGGCGGATGAAGCGCACCCGCGTGGCCGCCACGGGGGAGATCTCGCGGGCCGCGCGCTCCCCGGCGACCGCCCGCGCGGCGCGGGCGCCGCGCACGAAGGCGCGGTCGACCA